>JBEIFU010000288.1:0-3164 GCA_040382295.1 Alphaproteobacteria bacterium | reverse complement strand
GGCCTTGTCCAGTTTGCCACCGCGTCGCGCATGTCGGGGACGCAAAACCGGCAGATGAGTTTCGGTGATTTGGGGCGCGCTGGTATTCGGGCGGCAGCGACCCGTGTTGCGCTCGAAATGCTGCTCGAAGCGATCAGGCGCTGACAATTGGCCCGTAGAGACGATGCGCGCGGTGTTCGAACGACTCCGTCATCTTGCGGATTGCCTTGGTGAACATTCCGCTGATGAGGGTCTCCAGGGTCTTGCTGCGGAACCGGAAGTCGATGTCGAAGTCGACTTCGCAGCCATTCTCGGTGGGCATGAATACCCAGCGATTGGTCAGGTGCTCAAAGGGGCCTTCCAGATACTCGATCACGATCGTGCGCCCCTCCGGATCGAGGTTGACCCGGCTCGTGTATTGCTCGCGGAAGGCTGCGAATGCGGCAATCAGGTCGGCGGTGAAGGCGCGCTCCTCGCGGGCGCGGATGCGCGTCGCCACGCACCACGGCAGGAATTCCGGGTAGCGCTCGACATCTGCCACCAGCGCAAACATCTGCTCCGGCGTAAAGGGGACGAGGCGTTTCTCGCGATGCCGTGGCACCGCGTCAGCCCTTCAATTGCGCAAGCCGTGCCGCGCGCAGCTTCTCGAAATCGTCCCCGGCAAGATAGGACGAGCGCGTGAGCGGCGTTGCCGCCACCATCAGGAAGCCCTTCGCGCGCGCGACCTCAGCGAGGCCTGCGAACTCGTCCGGCGTCCAGAAGCGGTCGATGGCCGCATGGCGCGGCGAGGGCTGCAGGTATTGGCCGATCGTGATGAAATCAACGGCTGCCGCCCGCAGGTCATCCATGACCTGCATGATCTCCTCGCGCGTTTCGCCAAGTCCGACCATCAGGCCGGACTTCGTGAAGGTCGCTGCATCGATCTCCTTGGCCTGCTGCAAAAGCCGCAGACTTGCGAAGTAGCGCGCCCCCGGGCGGATCTTCAGATAGAGCCGAGGTACCGTCTCGAGATTGTGATTGAACACGTCCGGACGGGCTTCGATCACGATCTCCAGGGCACCGGGCTTGCGCAGGAAATCCGGTGTCAGAACTTCGATCGTCGTCGCGGGTGACGCCGCGCGGATCGCGCGGATCGTGTCGGCGAAATGTGCAGCTCCCCCATCGGCGAGGTCGTCGCGATCGACCGATGTCACGACCACATGTTCGAGCCCGAGCTGGGCTACGGCGTCGGCAACCTTCCGGGGTTCGGCCACATCGAGTGCGCCCGGCATGCCTGTCTTCACGTCGCAGAAGGCGCAGGCGCGCGTGCACGTGTCGCCCATGATCATGAAGGTCGCGTGCTTCTTCGACCAGCATTCGCCGATATTGGGGCAGCCGGCTTCCTCGCACACCGTGTGCAGGCCGTGGGCCTTCACGATGGCCTTGGTTTCGGAAAACACCTTCGAGCCTGGGGCCTTTACGCGGATCCAGTCGGGCTTGCGCTGGATGGGATTTACAGGCCGCTCCCGTTTTTCCGGGTGCCGAAGCGCGCGGAGATCCTTGGTGTTCTGGTCAAAAACGGTTGGCATGGCGCATCATATAGTCCGGAAAGACGGGAATCACATACAGCCCAATTCTTGCTGCAGGGGAATTCCGTTAATTTCAAAGCCCCGATTCGCGGGAAGTTTCCACGAAACTAACCCAAGCCTTGCTTGAGACTTGGGCAATGTTACCCTATCTGAAATAAAACGTGAGCGGCAAAACACCGCTGTGGAGGAAATCTGATGACGGTTCCTGCATTCCAGACGGAATCCATTCGCGCGCCCTTCGATATCAAGCGCACCCACCGGTCCCTGATTTCGGCCCTCGTCGAGGCCCGCAAGCGCTTCGGTGGCAAGACGATTGCCATCTGGGATGCCGATGACCGGCAGCTGTCCTATGACGAGATCGTGCGCGCCTCCTTTGCGCTGGGCAGCGCCATGCGGAAATACGCCAAGCCCAAGGAAAGCGTTGGCATCATGCTTCCGACCGGCGTCGGCGCCGTGCTCGCGTTCTTTGCGATCCACGCCTTTGGCCGTGTCCCCGCAATGCTGAACTTCACGGCTGGTGCACGCAACCTCAAGGCCGCCTGCGCCGCCGGCGAGGTCAAGGTCATCGCTACGGCTCGCCGCTTTGTCGAACTTGCCAAGCTCGAGCCGCTGATCGAGGAACTCTCGACAGTCGCACGCATCGTCTATCTCGAGGACGTTCGAGAGAACCTCTCGATCGTCGACAAGGCTGCCGCCGTCGTGGGCTCGCTGATGCCGGCCTGGGTGTTCGAAAAATGGCCGCATCATGACGAGACGGCTGTGATCCTGTTCACCTCTGGTACCGAAGGTGATCCAAAGGGTGTCGTGCTCAGCCACGCCAACCTGCTCGCCAATATCGAACAGGTCCGCGCGCATATCGACTTCTATCCAAAGACCGATGTCCTCTTCAATCCGTTGCCGACATTCCATTGCTTTGGGCTGACGGTGGGCAGCCTGCTGCCGCTTTTCATTGGCGTGAAAACGGTTTGCCATCCCTCGCCGCTGCACGTGAAGGAAATCACCAAGCGCGTGCGCTTGACCAAGGCGACCATCCTCATGGCGACCGACACCTTCATCTCGCAGTATGCACGCGCGAGCGACGAAGGGGACCTGGCCTCGCTGCGTCTGGCCGTCTGTGGCGCAGAGCGCGTGCGCGATGAAACGCGCGCCCTGCTGCGGCGGCGCTGCAACATGGAGATCCTCGAAGGCTACGGTGTGACCGAGGCCGCCCCCGTGGTCTCCGCCAACCAGCCGGACGCCAACAAGTTGGGCACGGTCGGCAAGCTGATGGCCGGGATGGAATACAAGCTCGAGCCGGTCGAAGGCATCCCGAATGCCGGGCGCCTGTTCGTGCGCGGTCCCAATGTCATGAAGGGCTACCTCAAGCCCGACCAGCCCGGCGTCCTGCACCCGCTGGCAGATGGCTGGCACGACACGGGAGACGTCGTCGCCGTCGATGACGAAGGCTTCATCGCCATCCGTGGCCGCGTGAAGCGCTTTGCGAAGATCGCCGGCGAGATGGTCTCGCTGGCCGTGGTCGAGAATTGTGCCTCCGCGCTCTGGCCGGACAACATGCACGCTGCCGTGTCGTTACCGGACGGGCGCAAGGGAGAGCAGATCGTCCTCCTGACCGACGCG
>JBEIFU010000287.1:0-3175 GCA_040382295.1 Alphaproteobacteria bacterium | reverse complement strand
CCGACGCGAAATTTGTCTGCCGGAAAATACACGAGCGCCGACGCAAATCGGTTGAAGGCGTCGAAGCGGATGAAAGCCTTCGTGTCCGGCCTGTCCCCGAGATAGGCCAGCGCAGGCCCGATCCGCAGAAGGTCATCCTCCGATATCTGAAACAGCTCGTCGCGCGGAAAGGTTTCCAGCACCACGTCCAGCGTCTTGGCATTATGGCTCTTGCGGGGAAACCCGGACCGTTCGACGACCCGCGCCACCTTCCGGCGCAGGAACGGAATCTCGCGTGGGCTGTCGTTATAGGCCGAGAACGTGAATAGTCCGATGAAACGCCGCTCACCGATAAGCCGCCCCTCGCCGTCATAGCGCTTGACGCCGATATAGTCCTCAGGGACACGCCTGTGCACCGTGGAGCGCTCGACCGACTTGGCGACAATCAGGGGCGACGGCTGCATGAGGGCGGCGCGCACCTCCGGTGTCAGAAGGGTGCTGTGCCAGACGCGCCGGATGATGCGCCGTTCGGGATCGCGCAACAGGCCAAGCCCGCTCTCGGCCACAGCCGTATGGCTTCCTTCTCCGGCAGGATCGAAAACATAGTCGCGCGCGCCCAGGAAAGTGAAGTGGTTGTTCTTTAGCCATTGCAGGAAGGCAAGCGACTCATCGATCTCGGCTTTCGGCAGGTGTGGCGGTCTCGACGACAGTTCGGCAATGCTGTCATCCAGACGGCTGATTATTGCGGGCCAGTCGTCAACGGCCACCGCCACATCGCGCAGCACATGGCGCACGGCATTCTCCAGATGCGAAGCCTGCGCAGGCGCACTCACCCGGTTGATGACGATGCAGATCATGCTCTCGTTCGCAAAAGCGTCCGAGTTGCCGGCAATACCGTCGAAGACGCCATTCACGCGTCGCACACGGAAGATCGGATGGATGACGGCACGAACACCGGCGCCTCGCTCCCCAAGCTCGCTCAGGATCGAGCCGACCAGGAACGGCATGTCATCATTTATTGTGGCGACGATGCTGACGGGAGAGGAAAATCCGGCCTCTCGATAGTCCGGGGTGAAGACCTCCACATGGCTGGTGCCGGGCTGGCGCTTGCGGGCGGCCTGCCAGAAGACATGCGCGATGCTGGCCCGCGCTGCCGCAGGAAACACCGAAACATCTTCCGGCGCGGCCTCTGCAAAGAAGGCCTCGGTAAAGGCGGAAAATTCTTTGTCGCTTGATAGGGACGCGTGCATGGGTAACCACCGCAAGAGGGAAGGCGGCCGAACCCAGCGTGCGCGCCGCCATGCCACCCTATGGCTTGCTCGCTTAATGGCGGATTGAGCAGGGCGCAAGACACCCCGAAGGAGGCAGCACCGCTTTACCGACTTTCCAATCTGGCCTTGCCTCTCGCAGATGCGAAATCAATCATGATGTGAGCCTCGCAACAGGCCGGGGGCAGGTATGATCCACGACGTCATTGTATTCGACACCGAGTTTACCGCCTGGCAGGGCTCGATGGCCCGTAACTGGAAAGGGCCCGGCGAGCACCGCGAAATCGTTCAGATCGGCGCGATCCGTCTAGGCGCGCAACAATTGGATGAAAAATCATCCTTCAATATTCTGATCAAGCCAGTGCGCAACCCGGTCCTGTCATCTTATTTCGAGGCACTCACCCACATCACCAATGCCCGACTGCAGGAAGAGGGCACCAGTTTCCCCGACGGGATCGCTGCGTTTCAGTCCTTCATTGGCCAAAGCCCAACCTTTGCCTACGGCCGCGACGACCTGATCATTGCAGAGAACGCAATGCTGCTGGGCCAGAGGGCCCTCTGGCAGGCCGCGCCTGCGACAAACCTGCGACGATGGCTCGAAGAAGTCGGCGTGCCATTGGCCGGCATTCATTCGGGCGAGCTCGCGGCCCATGTCGGCGCGGCGGCCCAGGGGCGCATCCACGATGCGCTGACGGATGCCCGCTCGCTCGCCGAGGCCATCCGCTACCTCGTCGCCCGCGGCGCGCCTAACCCGTTCCGTCAGTTGGCCCCGTGTAGCGATAGCGCCCCGTTATCCTGAGGCTGAACAGTATGTCCTCGATCTGGGGGCCGAAGCCGATATTGTGCATCACCAGCGGCCGCTCGCCATCCATGGACATTCGTTCGGTCACGATCCCGATATGCGGGCGCCCATCGGCAAGCGCAAAGGCAACAACATCGCCAGGCCGATAGTCGCGGCCACGCCCCGTCACAGGCAGCGATTGACCGTGTCGCATGAAGAACGTGGCAAGGTTGGGAACCCGCCGATGATCGATATGGGGATCAGGCCGTTCAAGCCCCCAGAGATTTGGGTAGGCACGAAAGGCCCTCCGCATGTCCTCGTGAACCAGGCGCTGTAGGTCGATCCCCAGCAGCCGATAGGACCGCACGACTTCGTCCGAGCACACCCCGCGATCGGGCGCGACATCGCCCCCGGGGTAGGGAATGCGTACATAAGACCCGTCGTAGATGACGGATTTCGTCGCCCGCTCCTCGGCCGCCGCCGAGAGCCGCCGACCGAAATCAATCTGCGCCGACCTCCAGTCCCGGTTGACACCAACCGCGCGTGAAGGCGGGTCGCCAACGCTGTGCGCAGCAGGCGTGCTGCGCGAATCAGTCTCGACGCGGCCGTCGCAGGACAACGCGCAGCTGGCCAGGATGATCAGCAAGGTCGTGCGGGCAACAGGGTCCATGGCCACATGGGACCAGCTCATTCAGGTCTGATTGAGGCGAAATCAGCTCAACATTGTGAAGCCCTATTCGCACACGCAACGCTCTCATGTTGCCCGATTGATTCAGCCGTCACCAAAAGCACGCCAACGACCAATCAAAAGGGTCCTTGCACGGAAATTAACCATCTTTTCAGGTAAACGATGCGATGAGGCTGAGTGTTCGTAGGTCCCAGGCCCGCATCGACGTGGGCCGAGGGGCGCCGGCAGACACCGGATCGGCAAGCCGCCGCTTCGTGGTCGTCAATAACAGCAGCGGCTGAGTTAGCAGGGGAAACGCAAAATGCAGACTTCAAGAATCTTCCGTCGGAGCCTCCAGGGTTCGGCAGCAATCATCGCCATGCTTGGCGCCTTCTCGACGGCGCAGGCTTACGAGACGAAGTTCGGCGACGTGTCGATCACGTTTGACACGACGGTCTCGATGGGCGCCTCGATGCTGGT
>JBEIFU010000286.1:0-3184 GCA_040382295.1 Alphaproteobacteria bacterium | reverse complement strand
GAGCAGGAATTAAGTGCACTGTCACCGAAATTAACGAAATTGAGTGCACTGTCACCGAAATTATACCCGGCTCTTGCGCCCCTCCCAGAAGGGCTTGCGCAGGTCGCGCTTGAGGATCTTGCCGGAGCCGTTGCGCGGGATCTCGTCCATGAAGGAGAGCGAGCGGGGGACCTTGTAGCCGGCCAGCTTCGTGCGCGCATAGGCCGTGATCTCGTCCTTCGAGAGGCTGGCGCCCTTGCGCAGCACCAGGATCGCGTGCACGGCCTCGCCCCATTCCTCGTCGGGGATGCCGAATACGGCGACATCGTTGATGTCGGCGTGCTCCTCGAGGGCGGCTTCGATCTCGGCCGGATAGATGTTCACCCCGCCCGAGATGATCATGTCCTTCTTGCGGTCGCAGATATAGTAGAAGCCTTCCTCGTCGCGATAGGCGATATCGCCGACCGTTTGCCAGCCATCGCGCCGGTCGGCGAGGTATTTCTCGTGCGCCTTGTGATAGGTCGAGAACATGTTCCCGCTTTTCACGAAGAGCTCGCCTTCGGTATTGGCAGCGGTCACCGGTTGGCCCTGCTCGTCGAACAGCATGATCTCGACGCCAGGCGCCGGCCGCCCGCATGAGCCGGGCTTCGACAGCTGGTGCTCGGGGCGCAAGAGCGTGTTCACGCCCAGCTCGGTCGAGCCATAGACCTCGAACAGTGACAGCTTGGGGAAGCGCGAGAGATAAAGCTGCTTCAGCGCAAACGACCAGGGTGCTGCATTGGCGATCATGCGCGCCATCGAGCTGACATCGTATTTCCGGAAAATCTCCTCCGGCAGCTGGCAGATGCGGCGGATCGGGGTCGGTGCGGAAAATGTCGTGGTGACACGGTATTTCTCGACCAGGCGCAGCCAGTCCTCCTCGTCGTATTTGTGCTGCAGCACGCAGGTATGTCCTTGCCGCAGCGACGTGGCGAGGAACCCACCCGGGCCTGAATGATAGAGCGGGCCCGTCGTTATGTAGACGTCGTCGGGCTTGTAGCCGATCTCGGCCCAGAGCGCGGCCGTCTGCTGCGGATTGCCCAGGGAGGAGCGCACGGCGCCCTTGGGTTTGCCCGTCGTGCCGGAGGTATAGATCATCGTCATCGCCTCGCCAGGCGGGCCCGAGAGCTCTGGTGGTGTCCCCGGAATGCTGGCGATCAATGTTGCCAGCGCCTCCTGGCCGGGCAGGGCCGGTCCATCGAACACGATCACGTGGCGCACCTTGGGCGTCTCGCCGCGGATCTTGGCAAACAGGGGTGAGAACTCGGCGTCGGTGAACACGATCCCGGAGTCCGAGTTGTCGACGACATAGCTCGCCTCCTCCTCGGTCAGCCGATAGTTCAGCGGCACGCCCACCGCGCCCACCTTGCGCACGGCATTCGTCATCGCGACAAGCCAGCAGGAATTCTGTCCGCAGCTCAACACGCGGTCATTGCCCTTGACGCCAAGCTGCACCAGCAGGCGCGCCAGCTGGTTTGCGCGCGCTTCGAGGTCGGCAAAGGTCCACTTGTCCAAGCGCCCGCCGGGCCGATCGTCGACAAGCGCCAGCCGCGGTCCGATCTTGGCGGCAAGCTCGGTCAGGATGTCGGTCATGGAACCCCCCGCGGTCGCTGGTCACTGACGCGCCAGCTTAGACGCAGGGCGGGGGGAAGGCGAGGGGTCGTGCGGCGGCCTGCTTTTGGGGGGCAGACCAAACGATACGTCACGTCGTTGCAATTTTCGCACGCCGTTCGCAAAGGTTCAGCGGGATGCCAAAGGTCGCACCCGCGGGCGAATCGAATCAGATATCTCCGTGCGCATGTGGAAGGGGTTGGGGCATCTCGTTTGCTCCCTGTTCGGCCTGCAGCGCCCGGGGCGTGCGCCTGCAGCGGACACGGAACGAACCATCGGCCCGTCGCCGGGCGGCGTGCTGCGCCAGGCGATGGATGCGGCGTCGCGGCTTGAAGCGGCGCCGGGGCTCTATTCAACGCCCCCATCCGCGCCTTGGCCCATCCTCGACGATGAGGATCTTCCGACCCTGTTCCTGCACGGCCGGAAGGCGGCGAAGCGGCGGCGTCGGCGTAAAATTCGGTGACAGTGTAGCTGGTTCATCCATTTGCACTGTCATCCCGGCTTCCTGCAACGCTTCAAGGGGGGCAAGGTGTCAGGTCTTGCGCAGGATGGTGCAGCTGATCTGGTACGGGTAGACGAGCCAGTAGAGCTTGGCCATGGAGCGCTTCCATTTGGTCCAGCCCAGAAAGGGGAAGGGCGCGCGCAGGATCTGGCGCGAGATGATCCAGGGGCGTGCGCGGACCTGGTCGCGGTAGGAGCCTGCGTCGATGATCTCGCCGGTGATCATGGACGTGCCGTCAAAGAGTGACGCGGCCTCTGCGGGGGTCGGCCGGTACATCGTGTCGATCGGGTCCCGGTGATAGGGGTAGCTGCGCGGCACCGTCACGATGACATAGCCGCCGGGCTGGACGAGATCGAGGCATCGGCGCGCGAAGGCACCCGGGTCGGTAACGTGCTCGAGGACATTGCAGACCATGATGCTGCGCGCGCCCACTGCGGCGAGGGCGGCAAATCCCTCTGGCGTGTTCATGTCGGCCGAGATGTCGACGCCTGCACCCGACTTGAGGTCGGCATGCACGATGCGCACGCCACGCCCCTCGAGCGGCTTGATCAGGTTGCCCTCGATCCAGGGTTGGACCTGGCTGCGGAACGCCCGCGTCGAGGATCCGATATTGAGCATCGGCGACAGGGACGGCGCATCGATGGCTGCCAGCCTCGAAACGATCCAGTCGGTTTCAGCCTTGAACACGTCATGCTCTCCCTTGACGGTTCCCCGAGATATCGCCAATCCGATCCTGTGTCACCCTGAAAGAAACGGTGACATGATAAAGCCTCCCTGCTGCGCCAGAGGCGGCGAACGCACTGGGGGGGCTTTCTGCGGGCCACCGGCGCTGGCCGTTGGGCTCCCCCGCAAATCCGCCATTTCCCGCCTGCGACAATTTGTTCAATGTTTGTTTTCGGCGATTTCGGCGATATTCGGCGCTGTCAATCCATAACGTCGGAATCTGCCCACGGAAGAAGCCCCAGAGGTTTCTCCCGCAGATCTGCCGTTTTTCTTCAGCACACGAACCCCAAGACAATCCCATGACCAAATTCAACGTCCCGCCGAAAGGCG
>JBEIFU010000285.1:0-3191 GCA_040382295.1 Alphaproteobacteria bacterium | reverse complement strand
GGGAAAACCCCCCGCCCTACCAGGCCGACCCGCAGTCGGTTCGCGCGCTCGAGGGGCAGGACGGCGATGCGGCGTCTCCGCTTTCCAAGGGCTGGTCGCCGTGAGCAGCAGGCTCACGGAGGCCCGCACGCTTGTCGTCAAGATTGGATCCTCGACCCTTGTCGATCCTGCAACAGGATCGCCCGCCACGGGCTGGCTCGAGGCCTTTGCTTCGGATGTTGCGCGGGTATGCCGCCGCGGGCAGAACGTCGTGCTCGTGTCCTCGGGCGCGATTGCCCTGGGACGACGACGGCTTGGGCTGGCGTCTGGCGCCCTCAAACTTGAGGAAGCGCAGGCAGCGGCAGCGGTCGGACAAATCGAGCTGGCGCGGGCCTGGAGCGAGACGCTTGCCCGTCACAGCCTGACGGTGGCGCAGATCCTGCTCACCCTCGGGGACACCGAGAACCGGCGTCGCTACCTCAATGCGCGCTCGACGCTGAAGACGCTCCTGGCCATGGGTGCCATACCAGTCATCAACGAGAATGACACGGTGGCAACGGCTGAGATCCGCTTTGGCGACAATGACCGGCTGGCGGCGCGGGTTGCCGGCATGATCGAGGCTGAGGTTCTGGTTCTGCTGTCGGATATTGACGGCTTGTACACTGCCAATCCGCGCGAGGAACCGCGGGCTGAATTCATTGCCGAGGTGCAGGGCGTAACCCCCGAGATCGAGGCGATGGCGGGGCGACCGGGCAGCGACATGGGATCGGGCGGGATGGCGACCAAAATCTTGGCGGCACGCCTGGCGATGGATGCCGGAACGCATATGGTGATTGCCAATAGCGCGACCCTGGCTCCGCTGCAGGCGATCGAGACGGGCGGGCGCTGCACCTGGTTCGTTGCACAACATTCGCCGTCGGCGCTGCGCAAGCGCTGGATCTCCGGTGCGCTCAGTCCTGCGGGCAGTGTCGTCATCGATGACGGCGCGGTCGCGGCGCTGAACCAGGGAAAGAGCCTGCTGCCGGCAGGTGTCATGAAGGTGGACGGTACGTTCGAACGGGGCGATTGCGTCATCGTACGCGACCAGTCCGGGCGAGAGGTCGCGCGTGGGCTTGTGGCCTATGGCGTGGGTGATGCCCGGCAGATCTGCGGGGCGCGCAGCGCCTCGATCGAGTCGCTCCTTGGCCATCGCGGGCGCGACGAGATGATCCATCGCGATGACCTGACGCTTACGAGATCCTAGGACGGAGAGGACGCACGAGGTTGGGTGGCGACATGCAGGGCACGCTTCAGCGTATCGGGGCTGCGGCCCGTGCCGCGGCCCGTGTGATGGCGCGCGCCGACAAGAGCCAGCGCGCGGCTGCCCTGCAATCGGTCGCTGGCGAGATCCGGGCCAGTGCAGCGGGCATCCTCGAGGCCAATGCAAGGGATGTTGCGGCTGCGCTTGAGGCGGGTGCCAAGGGCGCCTTTGCGGACAGGCTCAGGCTTACGCCGGCCGGGCTGGAGGCGATGGCCAGCGGGATCGAAACCGTCTCGTGGCTGCCCGATGTTGTCGGCACGATCGAGGCTGAGTGGGTAAGGCCCAATGGACTGCGCATCGCGCGCGTACGTGTTCCCATTGGCGTGATCGGCATCATCTTCGAGAGCAGGCCCAACGTGACGGGCGATGCCGCCGGCCTGTGCCTGAAGGCGGGCAATGCCGTGATCCTGCGCGGAGGATCGGAGGCTCTTGGTTCGTCGATCGCCATTCGCAATGCGATTGCGGCGGGACTTGCGAAGGCCGGGCTAACGGCTGATGCGGTGCAGGTGGTGCCGACGGCTGACCGGGCGGCGGTGGGCGACATGCTGTCGGGCCTTGGTGGTGCCATCGACCTGATCATTCCGCGCGGTGGCAAGAGTCTGGTGGCTCGTGTGCAGAAGGAGGCTCGTGTTCCGGTGCTCGCGCATCTGGACGGGAATTGCCATGTCTATGTCGACAAGGCGGCGGATCTTGCGAAGGCCCTGCGGGTGGTGATGAATTCAAAGATGCGGCGCGTGTCCGTCTGCGGGGCTGCAGAGACCCTGCTGGTGGACAAGGCAGGCGCGGACCATCTGCTGGCGCCGCTTGTGAAGGCCCTTCTGGATGCGGAGTGCGAAGTCCGGGGCGACGCAGCGACGTGCCGGGTCGACGACCGGGTGCATCCGGCCGATGAAGAGGACTGGTTCACGGAGTATCTCGATGCTGTCATCGCCGTGAAGACTGTTGATGGGGTTGATGGGGCCATCGCCCATATTGCGCAGTATGGGTCGTCCCACACCGAGAGCATCGTGACGGAAGACAGGATCGCGGCAGAGACATTCCTCAGCGAGGTTGACAGTGCCATCGTGCTGCACAATGCCTCGACACAGTTCGCAGATGGTGGTGAATTCGGCTTTGGTGCCGAGGTAGGCATCGCGACTGGACGGTTGCATGCGCGCGGGCCTGTCGGGGCCCGGGAGCTGACCACCTACAAATATGTTGTGCGGGGCGATGGACAGACACGATCCTGACCTTGTGCCGGCGTCCATCCGGATCCTGGCTGCCGGCGGCGGACGCATCGGGCTTCTCGGCGGGTCGTTCAATCCTGCGCATGAGGGGCATGTGCACATCAGCCTGGTGGCGATACGTCGGCTGAAGCTTGATGCCGTGTGGTGGATTGTCTCTCCGCAAAACCCGCTCAAGAGCGCGGCGGGCATGGCGCCCCTCGCCCGGCGTCTTGACGTGGCGCGCGTTGTCGCAAGGCATCCCCGGCTGCATGTGAGTGCGCCGGAGGTGGGGCTTCAGACACGCTTCACCGCGGACACGCTGGATGCCCTCAGAGGCCAGTTTCCACGCGCCCGCCTTGCCTGGCTGATGGGTGGGGACAGCATGGCCGACTTCCATCGCTGGCACGATTGGCCGCGCATCGCCCGATCGGTACCGCTTGTAGTCGTGGCGCGCCCCGGTCACACGGTTGGGGCCTTGACGTGCGTCGCGGCCCAGAAACTTCATTCTTCCCGGGTTTACGACGCAGAAACGCTGTTTTCCGGCCGGTTGCCGGCCTGGATCTATCTCGAGGCGCGGCTGTCGCCACTGTCGGCGACCGGGATCCGGGCCAAAGGAGCATGGGCTGTGTCCCAAACCCGTTTTTTGTGAGGCTTGCGGAAACCGCCTCGTGCTAGACTGATCGCCTTGAAAATCGATGCTTTCTTTC
>JBEIFU010000284.1:0-3219 GCA_040382295.1 Alphaproteobacteria bacterium | reverse complement strand
GTCCTCTTGATCATGCGCCTGAACCCGGGCTTCGGATCGGCGGGCATGACAGGCTTGAGCGAGTCCTCCGCGATGGCCACCATATAGCGCACGCGCTCCTCGAAGCCGCGGAACTCGCCGCCAAAGCGGACAGGTCGGCCCATCTGCAGCGCAAGTTCGGGCACGATCTCCTGGTTCAGGGAAAGCATGGCATCGAGGAAGCGCAGCACCGCAGCACACCGCTCATTCAGGGGGACCTGGGCCCACGCGTTCTGCGCCTCGCGCGACGCCTTGAGCATGGCTGCAATCTGCGCATCACTGGCAATGGGCCGTCGCGCAACCTCCCGCCCGTCTATAGGTGAAATGCAGACAATGTCGGACATGATGCCCCTCAGATGATCTCGAAATAACGCGCCATTTCCCAGTCGGTGATGGCCTTGCGGAACTCCCGCTCTTCCCATTTGCGCGTCGCAGCATAATGTTCGACGAAGGCATCGCCGAACAGCGTGCGCGCAGCCCGCGACGCCTCCAGCCGCCCCGCCGCTTCTGCAAGCGTTGCAGGCAACGCGCGATCCGCCGGGAAACTTCGCTCATAAGCATTGCCAGGGATCGGGGCGTCCGGCTCGATCCTGTTTTCGATCCCCCACAGCCCCGATCCGATCGCGCAGGCGAGGGCGATGTAGGGATTGATATCGGCAGCCGCGATCCGGTACTCGACCCGCTGGCTTTTGGCCGAGCCCTTGATCACCCGCAGGGCACAGGTCCGGTTCTCGACACCCCACGTTGCGTCGGTTGGCGCCCAGAACCCGGGGATCAGCCGCGTATAGGAATTGACCGTGCACGCGATCATCGACAGCAGTTCCGGCATCAGCGTCTGTTGACCGCCCACGAACCAGCGCATGACCTGCGACATGCCGTGAGGCTGGCTTGGATCGAAGAAGGCGCTCTGCCCATCCCGGTCCTTGAGCGACATGTGCAAGTGCCCCGACTGCCCCGGCCAGTCGCGCGACCATTTGGCCATGAAGGTCGCCATCCAGCCACGTCGCTGCGCCAGCACCTTGCAATAGGTCTTGAACAGCGCCGCACGGTCAGCCGCCTCGAGCGCATCGCAGTGCACGATCGCCGCCTCCAGCACCCCGGGCCCCGTCTCCGTATGCAGCCCCTCAAGCGGGAAATCCATCCCCGCGCACAGGCTCAGAAGATCGTGATAGAACTCCGCATGAACCGAAGAGCGAAGCGTCGAATAGCCGAAAAACCCCGGCGTGATGTTGCGGAGGTTGCGATAGCCTTTCTCGCGGACGGAATGCGGCGTCTCCTCGAACAGGAAGAACTCGAACTCCGCAGCCGCGGACACCGAAAAGCCCATCGACGCTGCCCGCTGCAGCACGCCCCGTAGAACGCCGCGCGGGCAACAGGCCTCAGCCGCACCTTCGAACTCGCCAAGGAACATGAGCATGTTCCCCTCGAGCGGCACGGCCCTGCAGGTCTGAGGCAGCACCCGCACATTCGCGTCCGGATAGGCCGTGTGCCACCCGGTCAGCTTCACGTTGTCATAGAGCTGATCGTTGGAATCCCACCCCAGAACCACGTCGCAAAACCCGAAGCCCTTCTCCAGCGCCGAAAAGAACTTCTCGCGCCCCATATACTTGCCGCGCAGGATGCCATCGACGTCAAAGACACCAACCTTGACATGCGAAAGGCCGCGCTGCTCGACAATGGCACGCGCATCTGCTGCAGTCCTGACGCTGCGCGGATCCATGAAAACCCCTCCCCGTTGCAGGCACGCCCTTCTCAGGCACGATACTAAGGCGGCCGAGCCCCGGCGCAACCACCCTGTGGCCTGAGCAGGAGAAAAAGCCTACCGGCCGGCCTCGGCGGCCTCCCGGGGAATGCCATAGTAGGACACGAGCTCATCCACTTCATGCCCGTAATCATAGACCAGCTCCTCACCGGCCTTGATGTCATGAAGGGCGTAGAACTCCATCGTCTGGTCCTTGTAGTTGGACACAAGCGAAACGTTCTCGGGCAAACCGTGGTTGAGAAGACTGCCGTACCCCAGGACAACGCACAGGTCGTCATCCTCGTTCCACTGGAACACATAGCGCCCCACCGTTGTCTGGTCAGTGAAGTCTGACTGGTCACCGGGAACGACGATGATGGGATCGGCGATCAGCAATTCGCCCTGCGCAATGTCCCGCGTTGCAAAGACGCAGCGCCCCCGGCCCGGCATGAGACGCACCTCAACGGAAGGATAGTTACGCACGCAGCCTCGCTTCATTCATGTGGTTGCACCGCAACCTACGCATCGCGTGCACGCGATCAAGCGCAAAAACAGCTCTATTCACACGACGCTGACATTCCCTCTTGGCAGCCTCCCCCTGGAATTCGCTAATATGCGGCCACGGTCTGCGTTCTGCAGGCATCGACAGGGGAACAGGATTTCATGGAACGACGCACCTTCCTGAAGGGCGCTGCCGCCACGGCCGCACTCTCGGTATCCACAACAGGCATGACAATGGACGCAGACGCAAAGACGACACCGCTCAGCTCCCTCCTTGACCCATGGACGGGTCCGCATGGCGGACTGCCCCGGTTCGACCGCGTGCGCAAGGAGGACTTCAAGCCCGCGCTTCTCAAGGGCATGGACCTTACACGCGATGAGATCAGGCGCATCACCGCACAACGCTCCATGGGCACATTCGCCAACACCATCGAAGCCTTCGAGGACATGGGTCGCCCCCTGGGGCGCGCAAGCAACTTCTTCTACGTCTACACGTCGAACCTGAACGACAAGGAGATGCAGAAGATCGAGGAGGACATGGCGCCCATCCTCTCGGCCTTCAGCGACGAGATCATTCAGAACGATGCCCTCTTCCAGCGGATCAAGACGGTCTACGACAACCGCGCGACCGAGGGCCTGACACCCGAGCAGCTGAGGCTGGTCGAAGTCCACTATGACCGCTTCGCTCGCCGCGGCGCAGCCCTCGGTGCCGAAGACAAGGCGCGTCTGAAGGAGATCAACGGCAAGCTCGCCTCGCTCTATACGAAGTTTGGCCAGAACCAGCTCCATGACGAGGAAACCTACACCCTCGTCATCGACGCCGAGGCCGACCTCGCTGGCCTGCCTCAGCCCATGCGTGACGCCGCAGCCCAGGCCGCAGCCGAACGCAAGATGCCCGGCAAGTGGGTCTTCACCAACACCCGCTCATCGATGGAACCCTTCCTCACCTACGCCGACCG
>JBEIFU010000283.1:0-3225 GCA_040382295.1 Alphaproteobacteria bacterium | reverse complement strand
TGGATTGGCGGCGGATTCAAGATGGCTCGACGCCGCATACAGAACGGCAATAACGTTGTTGAGGGCGTGCGCCGCAGCGGCTGCCAATTCCCCGGAATCAGCGCTGTGGTCGTTTGTCGTGATCATGTTATTGGCATCAGGAGACCAAGCAGAAAATGCTCGATAAAAATATAATGTGCATGATACTCGTTATTCTGGTGGTAAAAAATAACGAAGCCAACCAGGAAATCGTCTCTGATATGCTGCAGCTAAAGGGCATCACGGTGGCCTGCGCGGCCAATGTCCGTATCGCCCTCGATCGGATGACCACCGATGCGCGCTACGCCATCGTGCTACTCGATCTGCAGATGCCGGAAATGGACGGCTTTGAGACAGTGGCCCGCATCCGCGCGACGCCGGCGCTTGCCGGACGGTGCGTGGTGGCACTGACCGCGCACGCCATGCTCGGCGAGGGTCAAGTTTCGAAGCTGCCGGCGTCGCCGGACGTGGCCGAGCTTGAGCGGGTGGCGAACCCGCATGCGGGGACCGACTACCTGATCCGCTTTGCGGTGCCGGAGTTCACCTCGCTCTGCCCCGTCACGGGCCAACCGGACTTCGCGCATCTGGTCGTCGACTATGCGCCGGGCAAGTGGATCGTGGAATCGAAGTCGCTGAAGCTCTATCTCGGCAGTTTCCGCAATCATGCCGGTTTCCACGAGGACTGCACGGTCGGCATCGGCAAGCGGCTTGTCGAGGAAATCGCGCCGAAATGGCTGCGGATCGGGGGCTACTGGTATCCGCGCGGGGGTATTCCCATCGACGTATTCTGGCAGGCGGGGAAGCTGCCGTCGGGGCTGTGGGTGCCCGAACAGGGCGTGGCGCCGTATCGGGGGCGGGGCTAGGATTCGCGCCCTGCGACAATTTGTTCAATTTTTGTTTTCGGCGATTTCGGCGATGTTCGGCGCTGCAGATCGATAGCGTCGGACTCTGTCCCGAGGCGACTTCGTTGCCTTGCTTGATGCTACCGGTCTCTTTTTTCCAACAGTCTTGCGCAGTCCCGGTGACGGTAACAGTCCGTCAGATGGTCGTTGACCATGCCGACTGCCTGCGCAAAGGCGTAGACAATCGTCGGACCACAGAAATTGAATCCTTTTTGCTTCAGCTCTTTCGAGAGTGCTTCGCTCATGGGTGTTGCCGCCGGTACATCGCGCATTGATTTCCAGTTGTTCTGCAACGGGCGACCATCGACGAATTTCCAGACGAGGCCGCGAAAGCCGCCATCGTGGGTCTCCATGATGCTCTCCCAGGCGCGGGCGCCGCGGATTGCGGCCTCGATCTTGCCGCGGTGGCGGATGATGCCTTCGTCCTGGAGCAGGCGGGCGACCTTCGCCTCGCTGTAGCGGGCGATGCGTGCGGGGTCGAAGCCGCCAAAGGCCTTCCGGAAGTTCTCGCGCTTGCGCAGGATCGTGATCCAGCTCAGGCCGGCCTGGAAGCCGTCGAGGACCAGTTTCTCGTAGAGCGCGCGGTCGTCGTGCTCGGGTACGCCCCACTCCGTGTCGTGATAGGCGAGGTAGAGCGGGTCCTGGCCTGGCCATGGGCAGCGGGTGCGTTCAGACATGCGGGCCTGCCTCGGGCAAGATCAGCCTGTAATGCGGCTGGCCGATCTCGATGGCCTCGCCCGTTGCGGCCGTTAGGCTGCGTCTGGTTCCCAGACGGTCGAGGCGCAGGATCGCGAGGCCGATCGGGCCCTGGGACCCGAGCATCTCGCCGATCTCGGTGTCCCCTGATTTCAGGGGCGTTCCGTGCGCAGGCAGGCCGGTCGCGCAGGCCACGGGCATGATGCGTTTGCGTGCGGTTGCCCTGTGCTTCATCCGTGCGGTCAGCTCCTGCCCCACATAGCAGCCCTTGGCGAAATCGACGCCGTTCAGTTCCTCGAAATTGCAGTCGAGGGGAAAGTAGGTCTCGGGCTTCAGGTCGAGAAGGCTGTCGGGTACGCCGCACTCGATGCGATGGCGGTCGTAGGCCACGTGGGGCTCCTGCTCCAGGTCCATGGATCGCAGCAGGCCTGTCTCGACGATCCAGCGCCAGCCCAGTTCAGGCAGGCGCGGGTCGGGGGCTGCGGCCATCACGGGAAGGCTTTCCGGTGGCGCTTGCGGTGCCGAGATGATTGTCAGGTCAGTACGCCGCTCTTCAATGACGACCTTTGCGCGCAGTCGAAACTTCCTCAGGCGCGCGGCGAGGTCTTCCGACTGTGGCGCGGCGCAGTCGATGAGGATCGCCTCGCCTGCCTGCATCAGGATGAAATCGGCGATGATCTTGCCCTGTGCCGTCAGCAGGCCTGCGTAAAGCGGCTTCGCCGGGGCAAGGGTGTCGATGTCGTTTGTGATCAGGCCCTGGAGGAATGTGCGTGCGTCCTGGCCTTCGAGCTTCAGGATCGTGCGGTCAGCGAGGAAAACGCATGTGCTCATGCGGCAGCACTATTTCGTGTCCGCCTGCAAATGCAAGCGCTTCGTTGGCTGGCTTCGATCAGTGCAGGCTGATCTCGGTTCCTACGTGGCGCAGGTCGAGCGGGCACAAGATCCCGCATTTTGCGACGCGCACCGAGTGCAGCTTGCCGTCGAGGCGCTCCTGCCAGAAGTTCAGGAACTTCGACAGGACCGGGAATTTCGGCTCGAGATCATATTCCTGCCAGACGAAGCTCTGCAAAAGCTTCGGGTGGTCGGGCATGTGATAGAGGATCTCTGCCGTCGTGAGGCGGTAGCCCTTCAGCATCAGGTCAATCGTGGCCATTTCACCCTCCTGCAAACGCGACGTCTTTCGGTACTCTCCGGTGCCGGAGACCTTCAGTCCGGATGCGTCCGCAGGTTCGAGTGTGCTACGCACCCCTGAAGCAATCGTAGGCACGGGTTCTCAAATCCGTCGAGATCGAGTTTTCAGCAAACATGCTGAACGCATGCTGAATGCGCGGGCATGCGCTGCTGGTGCAACAGGCGACAGGTGTGTTAGCGCTTACCAAAACCGAGTGCCAAGGCAGGAGTGAGACATGGCAGAAGGTCTGAATTGCATCCTGGTGACCAAGTCCGAGCGAGGCGCGACCGGTGCGCTTGCGCCCTTTGCCGAAAGCGACCTGATGGAAGGCGACGTCACGGTCGATGTTTCCCATTCGACGCTGAACTACAAGGACGGGCTTGCCATTACGGGTGCCGCGCCGGTCGTGCGCCGGTTTCCCCTTATCGCCGGGATCGA
>JBEIFU010000282.1:0-3251 GCA_040382295.1 Alphaproteobacteria bacterium | reverse complement strand
GCGGATGCCGAGATCCATCAGGTCGCGGGCGAGCGGCAGGACGAGGCCGTTCACGCCGGCCTTGGCGGAGCCATAGATCACCTGCCCGATCTGGGCGTCCTGCGCGGCGACGGAGGCGGTGAGCACGATCGAGCCGCGCTCGCCGTCCTCGAGCTCCTTCAGGGTTGCCATGCCTTCGGCGGCGATCGAGGCCATGCGATAGCTGGCGACGAGGATGCCGTTCACGCCATAGGCATAGTCTTCGGTGGGCGTGCGCTTGTAGCGGCCGGCTTCCTTGTCGAAGGCGAGCGTCTTGCCGCGCTTCGAGGTCATGGCACAGTGGACGAGAACGCGCTCCTGGCCGTGGGCGGCGCGGGCCTTTGCAAATCCAGCGAGGGCGCTGTCCTCGCTCGTGATGTCGACCTTGCAGAAGATGCCGCCGATTTCCTTCGCGACCGCCTCGCCCGCGGCTTCGTTGATATCAAAGATGGCGACCCTGGCGCCCGCGGAGGCCAGCGCCTGCGCGCTTGACTTGCCCAAACCCGAGGCGCCGCCTGTCACGATGGCTGCAACCGAACTGTCGATCTTCATGGTGTCTCATCCCCTGCTGGTGCGCGGCGTTCTGCGCCTGAACCTGTTTGGCGCAAACGCCGCGCGCGTGCAATGCGGGGATGACGCCGATCAGGCGCCAGCAGTGGCGGCTGGCGGGATGCGGTTTATCTGATCGAAATATCTGCGGCCGAGGGCGACAAGCTGGGCGTCAGTGAGACGTTCGGACACTTCCCAGCCCCGGATCGACGGCATGAGGTGGGGACGATGCTTCTCGACATAGTGGCGAAAGTCGGCGTGCGCCTGGCGTGCACCGGTGACGAGGATTTCCGGCACGCCCTTCAGCGCCTCGCAGACGTCCGCATAGAATTCGTGGATCGCGCGCACGTCGCTGCCGTGCTGGCGTGTGTAATGCCTGTGGTCCTTGACGTCGGTGCGCTCAGCCTCGGTTGCCGAGAACTGATGGATGTGGGCGTTGTGGTGATCGATCCAGACGACGGCGTGATATTTGGACATGAAACTGTCTCCCTTGCTTGCGGTGCATGGGACATCAGGGGCTGCGGATGTGCCTTGATCCAGGTCAAGCACAGTTCCAGGCGTACAGACTGAAGCCGCGCGTGTGCCCTCGCCCGGCCTTATGGCAAGGTGACGCAGGGGCAAAGGCGGGCGCGAAACATGCTGATTGAAGGGACGTTCCAATCGGGTTAAGGCTCACGCATGGCAGCAGGTAGCATCTTGGTCGGAGTCGCCACGCTGGCGGTGGCGGTCATCCTGGGGTTCGGGCTCTACAGCCTGTTCCGCGGCGGTGACTTTGCGCGCACGTGGTCGAACAAGCTGATGCGGCTGCGCATCGCGGCGCAGTTGGGCGCCATTATCGTCATCCTTGCCGTGCTCTGGTTCACCGGACGCGGTCCGCAATAAGGTTCTGCCCGTGGTTATCCTCAATCGCATCTATACGCGAACCGGCGACAAGGGAGACACCGGGCTTGGCACGGGAAAGCGCGTGCCGAAGTTCGACCTGCGCATCGAGGCCTATGGCACGGTGGACGAGACGAATGCCTGCATCGGGGTGGTGCGACTGACGACAAGTGGTGACCTCGATGGCATGCTGGCGCGGGTGCAGAATGACCTGTTCGACCTTGGCGCTGACCTTTGCATTCCAGAGGACGGATCTGAAATCGCGCTCAAGGCCCTGCGCATGAAGGAGGCGCAGGTTGAGCGGCTCGAGGGCGAGATCGATGCCATGAACAGCCAGCTGCAGCCGCTGACGTCGTTTGTCCTGCCGGGAGGGACGCCTGCGGCCGCTCACCTGCATGTCGCGCGCACGGTGTGCCGTCGCGCGGAGCGGCTGATCGTCAAGCTGGCGCAGTCGGAAGCCATAGGCGACGCTGCTGTCAAATACATCAACAGGCTCTCGGATTTCCTGTTCGTTGCCGCGCGGTTTGCCAATCTGCCGCGAGGCGACGTGCTCTGGGTGCCCGGGGCCAACCGCACCTGAACGAAGCGTCAGTTGCAATCGTCGGCCTGCTGCCTATCTTCCGGCCGTGATCGTTCCGCAACAACGGAGACCGACATGATCCGGCTTCTGGCAAGGCGCTTCACGGCGGCCCTGTGCCTGCTCATTGCCCTTGCGGCACCCCTGCCCGGCGCCGGCCCTGCCATTGCGCGGGAGCCGGCCGGCGCCTTTTCCAAGGGGATCTCGCGGCTCGAGCTTGCCAAGGTTCTTGCCGGGCATGGCATGACGGTGCGCGATGCCACGCTTGATGAAAAGGATCCCTGGCTGAAGGCGCGAACACCCAAGGGCGTCGAGTTCTATGTGAACATGTATCAGTGCACCGGCACGGGACCGGCGCGACGGCGCTGCAGCAATCTTCAGTTCCTTGCCCAGTGGGAACGGACAAAGCGCACGACACTGGAGACGGCCAATGCCTATAACCAGCGTTATGTCTTCGGGCGCGCCTATCTTTCGCAGGACGGCAAGACCTTCATGTTCGACTATTCGGTCAACCTGCAGGACGGGATCACGGCCGGCAATCTGCGCAAACATGTCGATAACTGGCTGAGGGTCCTCGACGATGTGCGCAGCCTGCTGAAGGTCTGACGGTGTCGGCGCCCCAGAAAAACCTGTTCCCTGCCCGTCGCCCGGGCTCTAGACTTCGAGGATCAGGCGCGCTTGCGCCGTCATCGAGGCGTTCATGGTCTTTCTTCCGCTCAAGGATGATAACCCGCTGCGGTTCATCCCTTTCCAGTTCGCCACATTTCTTCTGATTGCGATCAACGTCCTCGTCTTCGTCTGGCAAGATTCGCTGCCGGAGGCGGAGCTGGTGAGCGTGGCGATGTCGGGCGGACTTGTGCCCAGCGCGTTCCTGGGCGGAGCGCCCCTGCCGGCGCACTTCATGGAACTGCCGGTCGAGGTGACGCTGCTCAGCTACATGTTCCTGCATGGTGACTGGTGGCACCTGCTTGGAAACATGCTGTTTCTCTGGGTTTTCGGCGACAATGTCGAAGACGCCATGGGCAGTTTCCGTTTCATTCTGTTCTACCTCTTCTGCGGTGTCCTGGCGGGGCTTGCGCATGCGCTCGCGTATCCGGTGTCGGATGGTCCGCTGATCGGCGCGTCAGGCGCCATCGGTGGCGTGGTCGGTGCCTATCTGATCCTTTATCCGCGGGTGCGGATGTGGGTGCTTGCGTTTGCGCGCATCCCCCTCAAGGTGCCGGCCTAT
>JBEIFU010000281.1:0-3260 GCA_040382295.1 Alphaproteobacteria bacterium | reverse complement strand
CGCTTGTCACGCCAACCCGTCGCTGGCCGAGCTGGCCCTATGTTGCAGCAACAGGCCTCGCCTTCGCGGCGCTGATTGCACTGGCCGTGGCCCTCACGCCCAATGTCCAGCTTGCCGCAGGCTTCGCCATGGGCGCGGTGCTGGCCTTCGTCTTGCTGCGGGCGACTGGCATGGCCCTCATGTGGGTGGCACGCACGATACCGCGCCCGCGATTCATGACCGGGCGCCTCGCCATATCGAACATCTACCGGCCCGGCGCGCCCACCTCGTCGATCGTCCTGTCGCTGGGCCTTGGCCTGACGCTGCTGGCCGCCATCGCCCTCATCGATGCCAACATCAGGCGCGTCATCAGCGAGGAAACGCCCCTCTCGGCCCCCAGCTTCTTCTTTGTCGGCATCCAGGCCGCCCAAGCCGAACGTTTCCGCGAGGTGATCGAGGCCCAGCCTGGCACGTCGCAACTCGCTCTCGTCCCCATGCTTCGGGGCCGTATCACCAAGGTCAACGGCGTCGCCGCCGAGCAGGCGCGCGTGGCGCGCGAGGCACGATGGGCCCTGAATGGCGATCGCGGCCTGACCTATGGCAACCCGCCCGACGCCCGCGCCCAGCTTGTGAAGGGCAAGTGGTGGCCGGCCAGCTATAGCGGTCCGCCGCTGGTCTCCTTCGATGCCAATCTTGCTGCGGGCATGGGCCTCGATGTCGATGACACGATCAGCGTGAATGTCCTCGGGCGCGAGTTCACTTTCCGCATCGCCAATCTGCGCCGCGTCGATTTCTCGAGCGCGCGAATGAACTTCATCATGGTGGTCTCGCCTGGCGTTCTGGAAAAAGCACCCCATGAGTTCCTTGCCACCATCCATGCCAAGCGAGACGCCGAGGACAGCGTCGAGCGTGCCGTCTCGACCGCCTTCTCGAATGTCACCGTCATCCGCGTGCGCGAGGCGCTGGAAACGGCAAGCGATCTCGTGCGTCAGCTCTCCGGAGGCGTCCGGGCCGCAAGTTTCGTGACCCTCATCACCGGCATGCTTGTCCTCGCCGGAGCACTCGCCGCCGGCCACCGGCACCGCCTGTTTGATGCTGTGGTTCTCAAGGTGATGGGCGCGACCAGGATCCAGGTCATGGCAACCTATCTGATGGAGTTCGCGTTCCTGGGTCTTGGGGCAGGTCTCGTCGCCGCGCTTTCGGGGACACTGGCAGCCTGGGCGGTTGCCGTCTTCGTCATGCAGACCGGCTTCGTTCCATCGCTCACCACACTCGCCGTCGTCATCGTCGGCGGAACACTGGCAGCGATGGGGCTTGGCATCGCCTCGACATGGACCGCACTTTCAACGCCGGCGGCGCGTACTTTGCGCACCGCCTGAATTTGGCCGATTCCTTGAGTTTCACTTAATCAGCTCGCTGAAAACGTCTCGCAAATTCACGGCTAAGATCTTGAACTTGAAGGCATTGCAGACCAGATTAGACGCCAAGACTCTGGTGCGGTCAGATGACGCGCGCCAGCACGAAAGGGAGCATTCATGACCGAGTACAACTACGAAGCCCGTAACGTGTCCCGCACAGGTGTGGATGCGCAGGCAATCGACCAGGGCCTCAGGGCCTACATGATCAGCGTCTACCAGTACATGACGCTGGGCCTGGCAGTGACCGGCGTTGTCGCTTACGCGACCTCCGCCACCCCCGTCCTCTTCAACGCGATCTATGGCACGCCCCTCGTGTGGGTCGTCATGCTCGCCCCGCTTGGCATTGCCTGGTTCGGCTTTGGCATGATCGATCGCCTCTCGGCCGCCACGGCCCAGTTGATGTTCTGGGTCTTCGCAGGCGTCATGGGCCTGTCGCTCGCCTACATCTTCCAGGCCTATGTCGCAGCCGACATCGTGCGCGTGTTCTTCATCACCGCCGCGACCTTCGGTGCCCTTAGCCTCTACGGCTACACAACGCCGCGCAGCCTCAGCGCCTGGGGCTCGTTCCTGTTCATGGGTCTGATCGGCCTGATCATCGCCTCGATCGTCAACATCTTCATGCAGTCCGACGCGCTGACCTTCGCGATCAGCATCATCGGCGTACTCGTGTTCGCAGGCCTGACCGCCTACGACACGCAGCAGATCAAGGAGATGTACTTCGAGGGCGACGACAGCGAGACGTCAGGCAAGAAGGCTATTCTCGGCGCCCTGCGCCTCTACATGGACTTCATCAACCTCTTCCTGATGCTGCTGCGCCTCTTCGCCAACCGCGAATAAGCCAGCACCACGAAGGGAACAATTCGAACATCCCTCGCCCCGGCGGCCCTCAGGCCTCCGGGGCTTTTTCGTCGGTGCCGGCAGATATGCTAGAGATCCGCCCCATGACACGCACCCGCGATGCCTTTGGCCTCGACGTCACGAACGCCGCTCCCGAAACAATCGCAGCCCTCGACACGTTCGGGCGCGATTGGATTGCCTACGGCCAGGGCCTCGGCGCACTGTTTCCCGCCGCCGCACGCGATCCCGCCTGTCGTCTTGCCACCGCCTGGGCCGCGCTCCTGCATATGTCGCTCGAGGCCGCCGAAGGTTATGCCGCAGCCCGCCCGCTCCTCGATACCCTCAGGGCCGGCAGTCACGCACTCACCCCGCGCGAGGACGCCATCATCGAGGCAGCACGGCAGTGGGGCAGGGAAGACTACGCCGCAAGCCTGATGGCCTTCGAGAAGGCCGTGGCGCTGGCGCCCGGCGACATCGTTGCCGCCAAATGGGGCCAGTATCTGGCCTTCAACCTCGGCGACACCGATGCCATGCTTCGCCTGGGCCGCGACGCGTGCAAGGCGCGCCCCGACCTCGCAGAGGCCTGGGGCATGCTGGCCTTCGCCGAGGAACAGGTGCATCAGCTTGATCGGGCTGAAAGCGCGGCGCGACAGGCGCTTGCGATGAACCCCGACGAAGCCTGGGCCCAGCACGCGCTCGCCCATGTCTTCGAGACACAGGGCCGCCTGGACGAGGGCATCGCCATGCTCGAGGCCGCGGCCCCGGGATGGGCCACCCGCTCGATCTTCATGGCCGAGCACAATTACTGGCACCTCGCGCTCTTCCACCTCGACCGGGACGAGCCTGCCCGCGCACTGGCCATCTGGGACGAACATCTGTGGGGCTGCTGGCCCGAATTCGCGCAGGAGCAGATCGGCGCCGTCTCCCTGCTCTGGCGACTGGAAATGCGTGGCATCGACGTGAGCCATCGCTGGGAACCCGTCGCCAGAAACATCGCCGCACGCGCCCACGAGCACATCTGGCCTT
>JBEIFU010000280.1:0-3263 GCA_040382295.1 Alphaproteobacteria bacterium | reverse complement strand
GAACCCACTGACCTCTGTCTCGAGCGCCATCGAGACGCTGCGCCGCACGCCGGATGAGGACAAGCGGCAAAAATTGATGGGCGTTATTCGTGACGATGTGCTTCGCCTCAACCGTCTCATCAGTGATATCTCCGATGCCTCTCGCCTTGATGCTGAGCTATCGCGCGCGAAGGCTCACCCGGTCGACCTTTGCGCCCTGATAGAAGCCGTTGCGAACATGTTCCAGGATCCTGACGCGAAAGGGGCGCCAAGGATCGTGCTTGACCTGCCTGTCCCGTCTCTGCGTATCCATGGACTTGACACGGCGCTGGGGCAGGTCTTTCGAAACATCATCGAAAACGCTGTTTCCTTCAGCCCCGCAAATGGCGAGATCCGCGTGTCCCTGCAACGGAGGGAGGGGTTCGCCGTCGTGACGATCGAGGATGAGGGGCCGGGTATTCCTGAAGAAAATCTCGACGTGATCTTTCGCCGGTTCTATACGTCTCGCCCCATTGCGCATGGGTTCGGAAAGAACTCGGGCCTCGGTCTGTCCATCTCCCGCCAGATCCTTGATGTCCATGGCGGTCGTATCCAAGCGACGAATTCGAGGGCTGCAGACGGCCGAGTGACAGGTGCGAGATTCACGGTCGAGTTGCCATTGACCCCGGAGGGCGTGGGCTGACGTGATCGTTCATGCGACTTGTGTCGATATTTCTGGTGCGGGTGTCCTCCTTCTCGGGCCTTCGGGTGCGGGCAAAAGCGACCTTGCCTTGAGGCTGATCGTGGAGGGAGCGTTCCTTGTCGCCGATGACCAGACTGTTCTGCAGCGAGAGGGTGTGCATTGTTTGGCGCGGGCTGCGGAAAGGATAGGCGGTCTTGCAGAGGTCCGGGGTGCGGGTATTCTGCTCATGCCCCGAAAGTCGCAGTCTGTTCTGAGGCTTGCCGTGCGTCTTGGAGACACTCCCGGAGATCGATTGCCCGAGCCCGCGTTCTGGTCGCCTGACGATGCGAGCATGCCACGGTTGCCGCTTCTTCTTGTGGATGGCCGGGAAGCTTCGGCTCCTGCAAAAGTGCGGATAACGCTCGCTAGCCTGTTCCGTCAGGGTGCTCGGTCGATGCGAGAGTTCCCATCGGTCGTTGAGCATGCTCGCGAAGCAGACTATTAAGTGTCCCTGCCGAATGGCGGGCAGCAGGTCCTATCGATGAAGCTGCGGGAGTCGATGTATCCATGATTGGCGTTGTTCTCGTTTCACACGGGCGTCTTGCGGACGAGCTCAAGGCTGCAACGGAACATGTTGTTGGTCCGCAGACTTCTTTCGTTACGGTCTGCATCGGGCCTCAGGACGACATGCAGTTGCGCCGTGAGGAGATCCTCGCTGCGATCAGCAAGGTCGATAGTGGTGGAGGGGTCATTGTTCTCACGGATATGTTTGGCGGCACGCCATCCAACCTTGCGATCTCCACGATGGAAAGCGGCCGTGTCGAGGTCATTGCCGGCGTAAACCTGCCCATGCTGATCAAGCTTGCCTCGGTGAGGTCTGGTGCCAAACTCTTGGAGGCCGTGGAGAAGGCGCAGGATGCCGGCCGGAAGTATATCCGCGTCGCTTCGAAGGAACTTGCCGGTGGCTGACACTCCCGGTGGGCCGAGCCGACAGGTCCGGATCGTCAATGCGAAGGGCTTGCACGCACGTGCTTCTGCCAAATTTGTTCAGACCGCTGGACGCTTCAATGCAAGCGTCACAGTACACAAGGACGGTCACAGCGTGTCTGGCACGTCGATCATGGGCTTGATGATGCTTGGCGCGGGGATTGGATCCGAGCTCGGACTTTCGGCGATCGGGCCGCAGGCCGATGAGGCGCTGGATGCGCTGGAGGCTTTGGTTGCCTCGCGGTTTGGCGAGGATAGCTAGGCATCGGGAGCGCCGGTATGATTGCTCGGAAGGCCGCCAGTCGTGATTGATGCCGCCGCCATTGTTGTGAGCCTTCTCGCCGGCTTGTGGCTCTTCCTGGTGGGACTGTTCATGCTGTTTCTGCCCGCGCGGGCGCTTCGGGCGCTTGCCATGTTCGGAAGTACGCCGCTGCTGCACTTCTCGGAGCTCGGGCTTCGGATGGTTGCCGGGCTTGCATTGATTGTTGCAGGCCCCTATTCGCGCCTGCCCGAGTTCCTCGTCCCTGCGGGCTGGTTCATTGCCCTATCGTCGGTGGTGCTGATGCTGCTTCCAAGGGCCTGGCATGCGGCGTATGCCACCTGGTGGTCTGCACGGTTCTCTATAAGCGCCGTGCGGGGTCTTGGTCCGGTCGCGTGTCTCGCGGGTGCCGCGCTGATCTTTCTTCTGGCTTTGGCGTCCCCGGGGAGGTTGGCGGGGCTTTGTGACGCCACACAGAGGGATGTCGTCACGCAGGCCTGCAGATTTCTCGGTTCCCTGCTCGAGCAGGAACAAACCGGCCCGGACGTGTCAGGGGCTGACGTGATAGAAGCGCGTATTGTCGAGCTTTCGATTGCGACGGGCCGTTATGATGTCATGCTCGTTCAGGCCCGCGAGATACTTGGGCTCAAGGAGCCGGCCGGACTTTCAGACTCTGCACCAGCAGCCAGCACGCTTCAGGAACTGCAAGGGATTGCGGACCAGCAGGCGGCAATCGCGCGTGAGCTTCTGGCCGACACGCGCCTGGCTTGCTCGCGTCCGGATGTTCCCGTCGCCGCGCGCGAGCTTGCCTGTGCCGTGGAACGGGACGTGCCCCCAGGGCTTCAACGGCCCATTGCGCCTGCAGTCGACGCGATTTCCGATCGGGACGGGGAGTTGGGCAGTTTGGTCATGCGCTGGTGGGCTGGGGTGTGCGCCCTGGCGCCTCAGGTGCATGCCGATGAGCCGCCGGCGTGCGCCATCGAGTAAAACGGGCGGCCGAAGGCATGCGCGCTTGAGATTCCGCATATAAAGACTTCTTTATATGCTGCTTGAGCTGTCATAGGGGCGGTGCTATAGAGGCGCACTTTCATTGGCGTCCCGCTGCTGGCGCCCCGAACCTGTCGAGGAAATTTCATGGCCAACGATTACGTCGTCGCCGATATCAAGCTTGCCGATTTCGGTCGTCGAGAGATCGCCATCGCAGAGACCGAAATGCCGGGACTGATGGCGACGCGTGAGGAGTATGGTTCATCGAGGCCACTCAAGGGCGCACGGATCGCCGGTTGCCTGCACATGACCATCCAGACGGCGGTGCTGATCGAGACGCTGAAGGTTCTGGGCGCGGATGTGCGCTGGGCGTCGTGCAACATTTTCTCG
>JBEIFU010000279.1:0-3269 GCA_040382295.1 Alphaproteobacteria bacterium | reverse complement strand
GGCGCTACGTCAACTTCTGCTGCGGGCTCAGGCTTGCCGCCGCCCTGGCCTTTGTCACCGGCATCGGCAACAGCTTCGGGTGCTACTTCAACTGCCGCCGTGCGTTGAGGGTTGCCCTGGCCTTCGTCACCAGCATTGGCCACAGCTTCAGGGACAGCATCAGCAGGCGCGGCCGGCGGGGGCTCTGCAACTGGGGGTGCAGCACCAACTGGCTCCGCTGGTGCGGGCTCTGCAGCTGGAGGAGCCGAAACCGGGGCGGCTGGTTGCGGAGCAACCGCTGGCGCCGGGGCGCCGGTTGCCAGACCGCCGGAGACGGCTGCGATGTCGACAGCACTCTCTCCGATCGGCTTCGAAATCACTCGCACCTCGGCTTGCATCGCGGCACTGACTGCGAGGGCAGCTGCGGGTGCTTGGGGCACAGGCCGCGCGCTTGACAGCGATGACGCCGGGGCTGCGCTTGCTGTTGTCATGGGCGCTGCAGCTGGAGCCGAGGCAGTGGCGGCCGGCGTGCTTGCTGTCGCCGTCGGCGCTGCTGCCGTGGTCGTCGACGAGGCGGGTTGGGACTGGTCTGTGCTCGCCGTCGTAGACGTCGTGTCCGATGTCTCCGTAGTCGCCTGTGCTTCCGTGGACTGTCCTTCGGTGCTCTCGGACTCGCTCGCTGTCTCGGATGCCGAGGCCTCGACCTGCTCTCCCGCCTCGGGCTCGGCACTGGTGGACTCGGTCTCGCCGGGTGCGGAATTGCCGGCTTCAGGGATCGGCAATGGCGGCAGGGATTTTGTCTCGGCAACCTCAAGCGGCGGGGCGGCCTCGCCCGGGGCCGCCTTTGCTACGCGAGCAGAAAAGCCTGGACGCACGAACTCCATCGCACTGCGGTCGCTGTTGCTGACCTGGACCAGGCCATCGGTCACATCGATGCGCGCGCGCTCATCCGCGACCGAAATGACGAAACTTGTGCCCTTCACCACGGCCGCCAGATACGGGGTGTCGACCTGGAAGTGAGGCGCAGCCTTCTTGTCGATGCTGTAGAAAACCGAGCCCAGTGACTGCAGGATCTGGGTGTTTCCGTTCACGCGCGCAGAAGGCATTCTGACCCGGCTGGCCGGGCCAACAACCATCGTGTCACCACCCCGGACGAGGACAGCTCGCCCTTTCTTGCCTGTCTGGATCCATCCATCCGACGGCACGACATCGTCGCGCTTGACGGCGATTGGGCGGACGCCCTCCCCGCCGACAGTCACCTCGCCGACAGACTGCTGCAGCTTCCAGCCTGACGGATTGGCCTGCGCAGCCAAGGCGGAAACCGCAAGAAGTACCGGAGCAAGGAGAGCCATGAAGGCATTGCGTGTGATCGACATGATGGAGCTCACAGATAGAGGTACACTGACCCACGAATGTCGCCCTACCTGTTTAATGAGCAATCAAGGAACATGGTTGACGCCGGAAATCCCCGCCCCGTCCCCTCAAAGCCTGTCGACAGGCTTGATGCCCGGTAAACAACTTAAGTACGTTTTAACTGGCTTGCGCTATCAAGACGGATCACTTGACCAGCGGATTGAAGATGCGCGCGGGAATCCGGCACCGCCCAGCCAGAAATTCAGCGCCAGCGCTTCTGGTCGTGCTGATGCTGTCTGGGGCGGCTCTTGCCGCGACGGATGAAACCGGTCCAATTGAAGACCGCCTGCCCCTGCGCGGGCCCCAGGAGGCTGCGCCGGAAACGCCCAAGACGAGCGTTCCGGATGCCAGGGTGACCGGAGATATCGCCCCGTTTTTGCTCAAATCCATCGAGATCGAGGGCGTCACAGCCATTGGTGCCGACCGTCTGGTGCAGGCCGTTGTCGGCCACTTTGGCACGACGGTGGGCGCCGCCGAGCTTGAGGAAATGGCCGCCACACTGACCAATGTTTACCGCGGGCAGGGGTATTTCCTTTCCCGCGTCGTTATCCCGCCCCAGAGCATAAACGAAGGGCACCTGAAGTTTCGCGCGCTGGAGGGGGTTGTCGTCTCGGCCAAGGTGGCAGGCCTCTCGGACGCCGACGCTGCGACGCAGTTTGCCGCCCTTCTCGCTGAGCAGCCTGCAAGGCTTGCGACTTTTGAACGAGCGCTGCTGCTGCTGTCGGATCGCTACGGCTATGCGATCGACAAGGTCGCGATCGTGCCGCACGAGACGGCCCCCGACCAGTTCCGCCTCTCGATGGCGGCGACCTGGAAGCCGGTCAACCTGGACCTGTTCCTCGACAACAGGGGCACGGAACACAAGGGCGAAGAACAGGTGTTCGTGGGAACATCGTGGAACTCCCTCATCCGCCCGGGCGACCGCCTCTCGGCGTCCATCTTCACCTCGCCGAGCAATATCAACTACACGTTTTACGGAGAACTCTCCTACGCCACCAGCTGGGCCGGCGGTAATTTCTGGACGGAGAGTGGCGTTTCCGTGACTGCGTGGAAGGACTCCACGACAGCCTTGCCAACGCAGTTCAGTTTCGAGAGCGACAAGATCTGGGCCCGGGTCTGGGCCCCTCTCCTGCGCACACGGGAGACCTCGCTCTGGTTCAACCTGCTCCTGGAAGCCAAGGAGAACGTGAGCGACGATGGGACCAGCGCGCCGAGCAGGGAAAGGCTGCGGGTGCTGCGTGGAAGCCTGAGCTACAACGAGGTGGCTGATGCCTCCCGGACCGATCTGACGCTGCAGACCTCCCACGGCCTCGATGTGTTTGGAGCGTCTGGGAACGGCGGGGCGGACCCGAGCCAGGATGGCGCCCGCCCCCAGTTTTCCCGCGTCCGGCTGACGGCCTCCCATTTCACGCAGCTGGCCGACAGTTGGTTCGTTACCCTCCAGGCCATGGGCCAGTATGCAGATGGCCGGCTTCCCTCGGGGGAGGACTTCAACTATGGCGGCGCCAGGTTTGGGCGCGGCTATAACTACAGTGCCATTTCGGGCGAGCATGGCTGGTCTGCGGCGGCCGAACTCAGTTACGCCGTCAACGGATCATTCGTCGGTCTCAGGCAGATGCAGTTCTTCGTCTTTGCAGACGCGGGGCGAACGTGGAGCATCCGGCCCGCCGCTCAGGGCGCCGACACATTGTTTGCCTCCTCGGCGGGCGGTGGCGTACGCGTGATGATAACGCCCCACCTGAACGCCAGCATCGAAGCAGCCCTGCCGATCGCCTATGACGACACCGTCAGTGCCAATGACACCACTCGGATTTTTCTCACCCTGTCGTGGTCGCAGTAAACCGAGCACTGCGCGGCACGACAGGGCGCATCAGGCC
>JBEIFU010000278.1:0-3282 GCA_040382295.1 Alphaproteobacteria bacterium | reverse complement strand
TCGTTCAAGTCCGGGATGGAAGACCTGCCATGGGCCGAGCAGCTCAAGGTCAAGTCCAAGCAGGGCCGGGCGATGTATTCGGTCGAGATGAAGATCACCGATGACAACGGCCGCGACCTGCCGCATGACGGCAAGACGTTCGGCCATCTGATGGTCAAGGGTCCGGCGGTCGCGAAATCCTATTTCAAGGGCGAAGGCGGACGTTACGGGACGAGCTCGATCCTGGACAAGGATGGCTGGTTCGATACGGGTGATATCGCCACGCTCGACCATCTTGGCTTCATGCAGATCACGGACCGGGCGAAGGATGTGATCAAATCGGGTGGCGAGTGGATCTCGTCGATCGATGTGGAGAACATCGCGGTGGGATGCCCGGGCGTTGCGCAGGCGGCGGTGATCGGTGTTGCGCATCCCAAGTGGGACGAGCGGCCGCTTCTGATCGTGGTCAAGAAGCCCGATGCCGACGTCACGAAGGACGCCGTGCTGAAGTATCTCGAGGGCAAGATTGCCAAGTGGTGGATGCCCGACGACGTCCAGTTCGTGAAGGAGATCCCGCTGACCGCGACCGGCAAGATGCAGAAGACGGCGCTGCGCGACCAGTTCAAGGACTACAAGCTTCCAACGGCCTGAGGAGACAGTTCATGAATTACATTGTTCTTGCCAGCAGGCTTGCTCTGGCCGCCGGGATCTTGACGGCGCTGCTGATCGGGGGCGCCGGACCGCTATACAAATATGCAGGGCTGTCGCTTCAGTCGACATTTCCGCTGATGTTCTACGGGACGATTTCGGCGGGGGTGACGCTGTTGCTTGCCGTGATCTGGCTCGGGATTGCCGCGTTCACGCGTTCCGGAACGGGACTGGTTCTTGTGGTGGTCGGCGCCGTTTTGGCTGTCGGGGCTGCCATGGTTCCGATTTCAATGCGGGCCCAGGCTGGTCGCGTCCCCCCAATCCACGACATCACCACCGATATGGCCACTCCTCCTGCTTTTGTGGCGATTGCGCCCTTGAGGGCCGATGCGCCCAATGGCGTTGATTACACGACGGACCCTGCCGCGCAGCAGAAAGCCTTTCCCGATATCACGACTTATCAAAGCCAGCTCTCGCCCGATGAGCTGTTCGACAAGGCGCTGGCGGCGGCAGAAGGGCAGGGCTGGGAGATCGTGGCCAGTTCCCGCGAAGAAGGACGCATCGAAGCCACGGACACGACGCTTTGGTTCGGCTTCAAGGACGACGTTGTCATCCGGATTGTGGCTGACGAGACGGGCGGATCAAAGCTGGACATTCGCTCCATGTCCCGGGTTGGCAAGTCGGACCTGGGCAAGAACGCCGAGCGCATTCGCGCATTCCTTGCCACCTTGCCCAAATAGTGAGGGTGGATGATGCGGGCTGCTGACCTGGGCGTGAGCCTCCCACATCTTCCGGTGGACCGCGGCTACGTGCCAGCCTATGGCGAGGCCGTGGAGGTGGCGCCTGGTATCCGCCGCGTGCTGGCGCGCAATCCCAATCCTTTCACGTTTCATGGAACGGGCACCTACATCGTCGGCCGCGGGCAGGTTGCCGTCATCGATCCCGGGCCGGCCCTTGACGAACATGTTGCGGCGATCCTTGCGGCCACGCGCGGCGAGACGATCAGCCATATCCTGGTCACGCATACGCACAACGACCACGCCCCGGCGGCGGCGCCCCTCAAGGCTGCCACGGGGGCTGTCGTGACGGGATGCGGGCCCCATGGTTCCGGGCGGCACGCCGATGGCGTTGATGTGGAGGAGGGGGGCGACCGCTCTTATGTGCCTGACGTCCAGCTTGCCGATGGCGAGCGTGTGACCGTTGGCGACCTGGATTTCGAAGCGGTCCATACACCTGGCCATACGTCCAACCATGTCTGCTTTTCCGTTTCGGGTGCAGCGGCCTTCTTTCCCGGCGACCATGTCATGGGTTGGTCGACAACCGTGATTGCGCCGCCCGACGGGGACATGGCGGATTACCTGCGCAGCCTCGAGAAGCTGCTTGCGCTACCGGAGTTTCCCTACTACCCCACGCACGGCAATCCTATCGCGCGGCCGCATGACTTCGTGCGGGCACTGATCGCCCATCGCCATGCCCGTGAGGCGCAAATCGAAGCCTGCCTGGTGCGTGGCCTCGTGACCATCGCCGAGATGGTGCCTGTCATCTATTCCGAGGTGGATCCGCGGCTACACCCTGCGGCGTCGCGTTCGGTGCTGGCGCACCTGCAGCACATGGTGGCGACGGGGCGTGTTGCCTGCGAGGGCGTTGCGGGGCCTGCGTCGCGCTATCGTCGCGCGCGCGATTAATTTCGGTGACAGTGCACTTAATTCCCTACGACAAAGGGGCATCATCACTGACGAAAGCGTTCAGGAATTAAGTGCACTGTCACCGAAATTAAACCCGTCCCCGGTACACGGGGTCCATGCCATGTACCGGGGAGCGGGCGTTGCGGTCACGAAGGAAGAGCCTTGTGCCCGCATGTGCTGCTGCCGCGTTGCCGGGGAGATGCGGGGTCGGTCGGACAGCCAGCGCCACACACCAAGACTGCCAAGCGGTGAGGGTGTATTCCTTGATCTGGCGCAACGCACGAAACTTGACAGCTCAGCCTTGCAGGGATTCCCGCAATATTTCGAGTTCGAGCCAGCGATCTTCCATCACGCCGAGGTCAGCACTCGCCCGACCCAGTTCCTCGGTCAGGGTAGCAAAACGCTTGGGATCGCGTGCGTAGAGGGCTGGGTCTTCGAGTGCCGCTTTCAGCTCTTCGATGTGCACGCGCGCGGCATCCATCTTGGCCGGCAGGGTTTCCAAGGCGTGCTTGTCCTTGAAGCTCAGCTTCTTCTGTTCGTTTGGCCGCGCAGCCTCTGCCTCACGCGTCCTGCTTCGCGGCTGAGGGGCGGCGGCGCGCGCCTTTGCCTTCATGTCCGCGCCGCGCTGGGCGACCGCATCGCTGAAACCACCGGCATACTCGGTAAAGCGTCCGTCGCCTTCGGCCCACAGGATGGCGGTCGTGACACGGTCGAGGAAGTCGCGGTCGTGGCTGACGACGATGACGGTACCTGCATAGTCAGCCAACATTTCCTGCAAGAGGTCGAGCGTCTCGAGATCGAGGTCGTTCGTGGGTTCGTCGAGGACAAGAAGGTTTGCCGGCGTGGCGAGGGCTCTTGCCAGCACAAGACGTCCGCGTTCTCCGCCCGACAGGGCGCTGACAGGGGTCCGCGCCTGTTCTGGCGTGAAGAGGAAGTCCTTCATGTAGGAGGCATAGTGACGGACCTGGTC
>JBEIFU010000277.1:0-3299 GCA_040382295.1 Alphaproteobacteria bacterium | reverse complement strand
GCTCATGGCTTCCCGTCGCAACGTGCTCATGCTCATCGGGGGAGGTGTCGTCGTGGCGGCTGGCGCGGGGGCTGGTTATATTGCCACGCGCGGTCCTTCCGAGGCTGCGCGCGCGCCCTGGCGCAAGGCCGGTGCCTACGACGATTTCCGGCGCCGCGCCCTGTCCTATGCGCTGCTGGCGCCAAATCCGCATAACCGGCAACCCTGGCTCGTCAAACTCGAGGGGCAGGAGGCGCTGACGCTCTTCTGCGATCTCGACCGGCGCCTGCCCGTGACCGATCCCTTCGATCGCCAGATCACGATCGGATGCGGGGCGTTCCTTGAATTGCTGGTGATCGCTGCAGCGCAAGACGGTTATCAGGCGACGGTGACACCCTTTCCCGAGGGTGAGGACATGAAGACCCTCGACAAGAGACCTGTTGCCCATGTGTCCTTTTCCAAGGGCGGTGCTGCGCCAGATCCGCTGTTTGGACAGGTGCTTGCCCGCCGATCAAACAAGGAAGTCTACGAGCCGCGTGATGTGCCCGCTGACGCCCTGGAGCGGATCGCCGAAGCCGGGCGTGCCTTCAGCGCGTCGTCAGAGACCGTCGCTAACACCAATCTGGCCGCGCGGCTTCGCGACCTGACGTGGCGCGCCCACCTCAAGGAAGTGACAACGCCGGCGGCGAACCAGGAGTCCGTCGACCTGATGCGTATTGGCGCCGCCGAGGTGACGGCCAATCCGGACGGTATCGAACTGGAAGGTCCGATCTTCGAGGCAGGGCGATTGCTGGGTGTGATGACGCGGCAGACAATGGCGGATCCGAAGTCGACTGCGTTCCAGCAGGGTCTCGAGCTTTACCGCGCGATGGCCATGTCGGGCCGGGCATTTGGCTGGATCACGAACGACAACCAGTCGCGCATCGACCAGATCAATGCGGGTCGCGCCTATGTGCGGCTGAACCTGACGGCAACGAGCCTGGGGCTTGGCATCCATCCGTGGAGCCAGGCCTTGCAGGAATATGCCGAGATGAACGACCTCTACCGTGAAGTCCATGAGCTGCTTGCGGGCGGACGTCGCATCCAGATGCTTTATCGCATCGGCTATGGTCCGCAGATCACGCCAACACCGCGACGCGGACTGGAAGCGCATCTTGCCTGACGCACGGGACTTGCAGACGGATACGCCCACGCATGAGCAGCTGCTCTTCCGGCTGCTCAACGAGATCGGCATCATCAATCAGCTGGCGGGGACGGCTTTCGAGCGCCTGTTGCCGCATGGTCTGACGCGCGCGCAGTTCACTGTGCTGAACCATTGCGTGCGCATGGGCGACAACAAGACGCCGGCGCAGCTCGCTGACATTCTTCAGGTCACGCGTGGAACGATGACAAGCACGCTGGCGCGGCTCGAGGAGAAGGGCTTCATCCGGGTCGAGCCGGATGAGGTCGACGGCCGCTCGAAGCGTGTCCTGCTGACGCGCAAGGGCAGGGCGGCGCGCGAGGAATCCATTCGGGCTGCGCTTCCGCTCCTGTCGGAGGCAAAAGTCGCCATCCCCAGGGACATGGTGGAGCGCATGCTGCCTCATATCGAAGTCATTCGCGCGTGGTTTGACCAGAACCGCCCGGCATAAGCCCGCATTCGTCTTCAGCAGCTCAAGCGTCAAGCCCGCTCTCTCAGCCCTTTCGGCCAGCACGCTGCGCGGAATCAAGCGGGATCAGGCGCATGAGAATCATTGTCACTGCGAGGCTTCCCAGCAGCAGCACGGCAACGCCTGCGGCATCCGACAGCAGGGGCTGGCGCGTCCCCTCGGCGACGCGCACCCCATAGAGTCCCCAGATGATCGGAAGCAGGTATAAGGCGCTTCGCCCGGACAGGGCGACGGTCGCAGCCAGGAGCGTGGCTCCGCCGACGGCCACAAGGCCCGACATCGTGGCGATGTCCGGGGTGATGATCCGCTCGATCGTCAGAACGGTGACCACGTTGACGATGGATGCAATTGTGAGCCATCCGGCCAGCAGGTTAAGTGGCAGAGCGATCAGCAATCGGTCCCGAAGCGTTCCTCCGCCTTGTGCCTGCAGGAGGGCAAGGATCAGTGCCGCCGCTGAAACCGAGATCACGACGACGGTCATCCAGATCTGGTTCAGCGCCGCCATCAGGATCCACAAGCCACAACCACTGATGGCGACAAACGAAGGCCACGCATAGATGGCCAGCGTCTCGGAGGCCCGGGTCACAGGCAAGGCTTGATAGAGGGCATAGATGATCATGCCAAGATAGAGCAAACCCCAGATCGCAAATGCAAAGCCCTCAACACGCAAGGTCCCGTTGCCCTGGTACGAGAATTCAGCTGCCGACATGCCGAACTGGTAGGCGACCTGCAAGGAAGGAACTGCGACCGCGAAAACGACAGCGAGAAGGATCAGCGTTGAGCGGGTGGCTGGCGTCATGGAAAGGTCTCCCGGGATTGTGTCGACGGCGCATGTATCGCTTCTCCAAACAATCAGGATTCAGTGACAGCAGCAAGCGCGCTGCACGGCCTGATCGCGCACAACGGAGCGACGGGCCATCATTCGCAGGAACAGCATGGTAACTGCCGAGGGGCCTGCCGCTCCAAACAAGCGAATTGAGCGGCGGGTTTGCACGTTGCTGGCGCTTGATCTAATGGATGCGCGAAGCTGGTCGAACCCGCGCGCGGATCCGGGGCTCAAGGCAAACATTGCAGCAAGCGAGAGATATGGACAGCCGCTTTTCCGTTGCCCCGATGATGGACTGGACGGACCGGCATTGCCGGTTTTTCCATCGCATCCTCTCGCGCCGGGCACGGCTCTATACCGAGATGGTGACGACGGGGGCGTTGATCCACGGGCCGCGCGCGCGGTTGCTGGCCTATCACCCGGCCGAGCATCCCGTCGCGCTGCAACTGGGCGGCAGCGAGCCCGATGATCTGGCGCTCTGCGCACGCATGGCCGAGGATGCGGGCTATGACGAGGTGAACCTCAATATCGGCTGCCCGTCGGAGCGTGTCCAGAAGGGCGCGTTCGGCGCCTGCCTCATGCGCGAGCCCGACCTGGTGGCCGACTGCGTGGCGGCGATGCGGGGTGCCGTCAAAATTCCGGTGACAGTGAAATGCCGCATCGGCGTCGATGACCAGGACGCGCAGGAGAGCCTGTTCGGCTTCATGGAGCGCGTATCCGCAGCTGGTTGTGGGCATTTCATCGTGCATGCCCGCAAGGCCTGGCTTAAGGGCCTGTCGCCGAAGGAAAACCGCGACATTCCTCCGCTCGATTATCCCCTGGTTCATGAAGCGAAGCGCCGCTGG
>JBEIFU010000276.1:0-3308 GCA_040382295.1 Alphaproteobacteria bacterium | reverse complement strand
GCCCATGGCGTACTTATCCTGTCCCCGAAGGCCGTCGCTCGCCTGGAGAGCCACAAGCCATCCTGGCCCATCCCCAAGATCTTCCGCATGACCAAGGACGGCAAGCTGATAGAGGGCATTTTCAAGGGCGAGACGATCAACACCCCCTCGATGCTCTGCGTCGAGGATTACCTCGATGCACTGGCCTGGGCCGACTCCATCGGTGGCCTGAAGGCATTGATGGTGCGGGCCGATGAAAACCTGCAGGTGATCGACGGGTGGATGAAGACATCCGGCTGGTGCGATTACCTGGCGTCAAGCCCCGCAACGCGCTCGAATACCTCGGTATGCCTGAAGATCACCGACCCGTGGTTCACGGCAAAGGACGCGGACGGCCAGGCCGCTGCCGCGAAAAAGATCGTGGACCTGCTGGAAAAGGAAGGCGTCGCATTCGACATCGGCGCCTATCGCGACGCACCGCCCGGCCTGCGCATCTGGGCTGGCGCCACGGTCGAGAACAGCGACATGAAGGCCCTCATGCCCTGGCTCGACTGGGCCTGGTCGCAAGTGAAGGCCGCCTGAACTGCAGAGAGCGCGGGCATCCCGCCCCCTTTCTACCTGTTTCCAACAGATCCCCTACCAGGAACACCCCATGCCCAAGGTTCTGATTTCCGATCAGCTCTCTCCTGCCGCCGTTCAGATCTTCAAGGACCGCGGCGTCGACGTCGACGTGAAAGTCGGCCTCTCAAAGGACGAGCTGAAGTCCATCATCGGTCGCTATGACGGTCTTGCCATTCGCTCGGCAACCAAGGTAACGGCCGATGTGCTCGCCGCCGCGACGAACCTCAAAGTGGTGGGGCGTGCGGGCATCGGCGTCGATAACGTCGACATTCCGGCGGCAACCGGTCGCGGCGTGATCGTCATGAACACGCCCCATGGCAATTCAATCACCACCGCCGAGCATGCGATCGCCCTCATGTTCGCCCTCGCCCGAGAGATCCCGGCCGCCAACGCCTCCACCCATGCCGGCAAGTGGGAGAAGAACCGCTTCATGGGCGTGGAACTGACGGGCAAGACACTTGGCATCATTGGCTGTGGCAACATCGGCTCCATCGTCGCCGAACGCGCCAAGGGCCTGCGCATGAAGGTCGCGGCCTTCGACCCCTATCTCAGCCCCGAGCGCGCCGAAACCCTGGGCGTCGACAAGGTGGAACTCGAGGAACTCCTCGCCCGCGCCGATTTCATTACCCTGCACACGCCCCTGACCGACAAAACCCGTAACATCCTCGACGCCAGGGCGCTCGCCAAGGCAAGAAAAGGTGTGCGCATCATCAATTGCGCCCGCGGCGGCCTGATCGACGAAGCCGCCCTCAAGGCAGCGCTCGAGAGCGGCCACATCGCAGGTGCCGCCCTCGACGTGTTCGAGGTTGAACCTGCAAAGGACAATACGCTCTTCGGGTCGGACAAGGTCGTGGCCACGCCACACCTGGGAGCTTCCACCACGGAAGCCCAGGAAAACGTGGCACTCCAGGTCGCAGAGCAGATGTCGGACTATCTCCTGACAGGTGCCATCAGCAACGCCATCAACATGCCCTCGATCACCGCCGACCAGGCCGCGGTCATGAAGCCGTGGATATCACTCGCCGAGAAGCTCGGCGCCTTCGCCGGCCAGCTGACCGAAACCAGCATCAAGTCAGCCGAGATCATCTTCGAAGGCAATGTCGCCGATCTCAACACCCGCGCGCTCACGCAGGCGGCCCTTGCGGGCCTCCTGAAACCGAACCTCTCCGACGTCAACATGGTCAACGCCCCTGTTGTTGCGAGGGAACGCGGCATTCAGGTCAGCGAAGTACGCCGCACCCAGTCCGGCGCCTATGAAGGCTATCTCATGCTGAAGGTCACGACCGAACGTCAGACGCGTGACGTGGCCGGCACGGTATTCTCGAATGGCGTCCCGCGCCTCATCCAGGTCAAGGGGATCGACATGGAGTCCCACTTCACGCCGCACATGCTGTACGTGACGAACGAGGACAAACCCGGCTTTATCGGCCGGCTCGGCACACTTCTCGGTGATGCGGCCGTGAACATTGCCTCTTTCAACCTGGGTCGCACCGGCCCCGGCGGTGATGCCATAGCGCTTGTCGAAGTGGATGGCCCCGTCCCCGAAACCGTTCTCGAGGCGCTTCGCGCCCTCCCCCTGGTGAAGCAGGCAAAGGCCTTGGTGTTCTGATGGCAGGTGTAGCAGTAATTGGCGCCCAGTGGGGCGATGAAGGCAAGGGCAAGATCGTCGACTGGCTCTGCGAGCGTGCCAGCGTCGTGGTCCGCTTCCAGGGTGGCCACAACGCCGGCCACACGCTGGTCATCAACGGAAAGACCTACAAATTCTCGCTCCTGCCCTCGGGTATCGCGCGCGAAGGCAAGCTCTCCGTCATCGGCAACGGCGTGGTGGTCGACCCCTGGGCCCTGATCGCCGAGATCGGCCGCATGACCGAGCAAGGACTGAACATTACACCGGCGAACCTGCTGATTGCCGAAAACGCACCACTGATCCTGCCGCTGCACGGCGAACTGGACACCTTGCGGGAAACCTCGAATTCAGGAACGCGCATCGGCACGACCAAGCGCGGCATCGGCCCCGCCTACGAGGACAAGGTCGGCCGGCGTGCCCTGCGCGCGATCGACCTCGCGGACACCGGCAGCCTGGCCGTTAAAGTCGACAATCTTCTCGCCCATCATAACGCCCTGCGCCGCGGCCTGGGACAGCCGGAAGTCGACGCAGGCACGCTGGTAGCTCAGTTGACGGAGGTCGCCCCGAAGATCGTTCCCTTCCTCGCCCCCGTCTGGAGGAAGCTGCACGACCTGCGCATGAGCGGCGAACGCATCCTCTTCGAAGGCGCACAGGGCGCACTCCTCGATATCGACCATGGCACCTACCCTTACGTGACCTCGTCGAACACGGTTGCAGGTCAGGCCGCTGCCGGCGCTGGCATAGGCCCACGCGCAATTTCTTATGTGCTCGGTATCGCCAAGGCCTACACGACGCGCGTCGGCGAAGGCCCGTTCCCGGCCGAACTCACCGATGAAATCGGCGAACGCCTTGGCCAGCGCGGCCACGAATTCGGCACAGTCACAGGCCGCAAGCGCCGCTGCGGCTGGTTCGATGCGGTGCTGGTGCGCCAGACCGTCATCACCGGCGGCATCGACGGCATCGCCTTCACAAAGCTCGACGTGCTTGACGGACTCCAGGAGATCAAGGTTGTCGTCGCCTACGAGCTCGACGGCAAGCGCATCGACCACCTGCCAGCCGCCGCCGACGCCCAGCGCCGCGT
>JBEIFU010000275.1:0-3318 GCA_040382295.1 Alphaproteobacteria bacterium | reverse complement strand
TATAGCGGCGGAAAGCGATCCTTCCACGGTCGGGCCTGCTCGAGCTGGGCGGAGAGGCGCAGGAGGGTGGCCTCGTCGCCGAAGCGGGTGGTGAACATCGTGCCGATCGGCAGGCCTTCGGCGTTCCAGTAGAGCGGCACGCTGGCCGAGGGCTGGCCGGTGATGTTGTAGATGCCTGTATAGGGAATGAAGGCGAAAAGCTCGCGTAGCAAGGCCTGGGTATCCTCGCGGTCCATGTCGAGCACGCCCAGCTTCAGCGGCGGCTCGGTCGCGACGGGCTGCAGGATCACGTCGTAATCCTGCATGAACGCGGCGAGCTTGCGGCCCGTCATGTGCAGGGTCGTGATGGCGCGTGCATAGGCGGGCGCATCGGTGCGTCGCGCGGTTTCAATACGGTACCAGGTGGCGCGCTCGACATCGGACGGCTCGGCCTTGCGGCCAAGCGCGTCGGCGATCTCGTCGATGGTGGCAGCGATATTGGCGCTGATCACGACGCCCTGGGCATGCATGATCTGGGGCCCGTTCAGATTGGGGGCGGCCTCCTCGACGATGTGTCCGAGGCTTTCGCAGAGCCGCGCCGCATCGGCGACGGCAGCGATCGCATCTGCGTGAACCGGAATGTCGAAGGCCGGCCTTGTGGAGACCGCAATGCGCAGGCGACCCGGTGGCAGGGAGACCTCGTCGAGCCATGGGCGCGGATGATGCGGTGCCGCATAGGGGTCTCCGGGTGCGGGACCGCCGGTGGCATCGAGAAAGGCGGCGCTGTCACGAACCGATCGCGACACGACGTGACCCACGGCCGCGCCACCCCAGCCTTCACCGCGTGTCGGCCCGACCGGCGTGCGCGCGCGTGTGGGCTTGAGGCCGTAGAGGCCGCAGCAGGCCGCCGGGATGCGGATCGAGCCGCCGCCATCGGTTGCATGCGCCACGGGTACGATGCCGGCTGCCACTGCAGCGGCGGCGCCCCCGCTTGAGCCGCCGGCGATGCGGGAGAGGTCCCAGGGGTTGCGCGTTGCACCCCACATCCTCGATTCCGATGAGGGGCTGAGGCCGAGTTCGGGCGAGTGGGTCTTGCCGAACGTCACGAGGCCAGCCGCCTTGCATCGCTCGACATAGGTGCTGTCCTGGCGGGCGATGAGATTGCGGGTGTAGGAGAGACTTCCCGTCGTCACCGTGCCCTTGAGCGTCGCGCCGAGGTCCTTGAGGAGCCACGGCACGCCGGTCAGCGGGCCCTTGGGCAAGCCCGCGGCGATGGCGCGGCGGGCATGATCCTCGTCGTCGACCGTTATCGCGTTGATCGAGGGATTGACCGCGCGGGCCCGGGCCAGCGCGGTGTCGAGGAGTTCCGTTTCCGTCAACTTGCGGGATCGCAGCAAGTGCGCCAGCTCCAACGCGTCGCAGCGACGATATTCCTCGAATGACAACATATTGGGCTCCGTCAATCCGCCGTGTCTCGATTTGCGTTCTTATGCGATAGGAACGCGGGATGCCAGATCGTCATCCCCAACTGACCATGAGGAGGCGACATATGCGTCCAGCAACCTTTGCCTTTCTGATCGCGGCGGCCTTTGTCGCAGTCTCGCTGCCCCTTACATCCGGCGCGGCCCGGGCGGGCGCAGATATCGGCGACGACCCGACGGGCAAGTCCGGCTTCCCGCGTGACGCAGCTTCGTTGCGCCATCTGGATGCCGAGCAGCTGCGCATCGTTCGGCGGGCCAGTGCGCAATGCTGGCATGCGGGCCAGGGCGGCTTCGGGGCACGCGGACCTGTGTCACGCGCCTGCGTCATGAATGCGACAGAAGCTGCCCTCGCCGCCCGAAAAGACGAGATCCTGAAGGCCTATAGCGACGCGTTGCCGATGAATGTGCGCTATGATCGCAATCGGCCGTCGCTGTACTGGCAGCGGCTTGTGATTTATCCGCCGCAAAACCAATGACGGTGACAGTGCTGGAGTGCACTGTCACCGTAATTCACCGTAATCTTTCGTGGCCTAGGAGGTCACAGGCATGATCTGGATTTCGACGCGGCGGTTGCGAGCGCGGCCCGGTACCGTGGCGTTGGTGGCGACGGGAAATCTCTCGCCGAAGCCCTCGACATACATGCGCTGGGGCATCACGCCGTTCTGAGAGAGGATATAGGCGACCGAATTCGCCCGGCGCTGGGAGAGGTCAAGGTTGTAGCGATCGTCTCCGGTCGAGTCCGTGTGCCCGGCAACCTGGATCGTCGTGCGATTGAACTCGTTCAGGACTTCGCCCACGGCCGCAAGCGTGCGGTAGAATTGCGGGTTTACCTGATCGCCGTTCACCGGGAAGGTGATGTCGCTGGCCATCTCGAGGACGATGTTGTTGCCTTCGCGGCGAACCTTCACGCCGGCATCGCGCAGGCGCTCGCGCAGGCGGGCTTCCTGGTCATCCATGTAGCCGCCGACCGCCGTGCCCGCGAGGGCGCCGATCCCGGCACCGATCAGGGCGTTGCGGGCAGCCTGCTTGCCGCTGGATGTGTTGGTCAGGGCGCCGATGGCAGCGCCGCCGAGCGCGCCGAAGATGGCGCCGCGTGTGGCGTGGCTGGTCTTCTGTTCGCCGGTGTAGGGGTCCTGGGTCTGGCAACCGGCCAGAGCGAGCGTCGCGACCATGGCGACAGCAATGAATTTGCGCATTTCGGTTTTTCCTTCGCTGGAGCGGGGTGCTTCGACCTTGTGAGATGGCCAAGCCTGCTGGGTTCATAAGCCCAAGGCGGCGCCGAGTGCAAGCAGGGCAGCAAGGTGGGACACGGCAGAATGGCGGCAAGCGCCCCCATTTCCATCCAGACGTGCATGAACCTTGACGGCCGTCACACTCGGCTTACACATGCGTCCGTTTTTCCACCCCTTTCGTCAGGACAATTGGCCATGGAACTCTTCGACCTCACCGGCAAGGTTGCCGTCATCACCGGGTCAACCAAGGGAATCGGAGAGGCGATCGCCCATCGCTTCGCTGAACATGGGGCACGGGTCGTCATCTCCAGCCGGAAGGCCGATGCCTGCGCGCGGGTTGCGGGCGAGATCAATGTGCGGTGGGGGAAGGGGCAGGAAGTTGCCTTCCCTGTCGCCTGCAACATCAATCTGCGCGAGCAACTTGAGAACCTCGTTGCCCAGGCGCGCGCCAAGTGGGGCAAGATCGATGTCCTCGTCTGCAACGCGGCGGTGAACCCTGTGTTCGGATCGATGTCCCAGATGACGGATGAGGCCTTCGACAAGATCATGGGGGCGAATGTCCGGTCCAATCACCAGCTGTGCAACCTCGTCATCCCCGAGATGGTCGCGCGCAAGGACGGCAGCAT
>JBEIFU010000274.1:0-3326 GCA_040382295.1 Alphaproteobacteria bacterium | reverse complement strand
GCTGAGCCGCATGACGGCTGATGCTGCCGATCTGCGCTCCATGGCTGAAGGTGTCTCGCGCAGGACCGAGTGGATCGAGGCTGAAATCAGAAAGCAGGCCGTCTCGGACAAGCCGGTCAAGGCAGAACTGGAAGCAGCGAACGCACGCATCCTCGCCCTGTCCGACGAGCTCAAGACGGCGCTGGCGAACGCGATGGGCCTGTCGCGGGACCTTGCGATTGCGAAAGAGGCGATCCATCGTCATGAGAAACAGGCAATCGAATTGGCTGCGGACGCAAGGTCTCATAACGAAGCCCTCGCCGCATCGCAGCGGCGCATCCAGCAGCTGGAGGCCGACCAGAGAGACGCCGTTGCCGTGATCGCAGAGCTGCGCGCTGAACGCGACGAACTCCGGGTGACGCCGCTTGCGCCTGTGGGACCTGCGGCCTCCCCGCGCGTCCCGGCGATGGCGGCACCCGAGGTGTCGGACCTCAAGGCGCGGGCACGACGGATTGAGGAAGACCTGCGCTTCGAAAGGATGCATGTGCAGCAGCTTGAGCAACGGCTCGGCACATGGAGCGGGCTTGCCAGCGCGATGCTTCGAAAGATCACCAGGCTCGGCACACGCACACCCAAGCCGCGTCAGCCAGGCGCGCGCAGGCGGCTGAAAGCGGTGACGGCCCCCACGCGCGGCTGATCGGCGTTTCCTGCAATGCCTTACTCGGCCGCTCCGGCGAAAGCTACAGCCTCGACCTGCCCAACGGCTGCGCCCGGCAGTACGACGCGCACCAATGTGCCTTCGCCGACCGTCGACTTGAACGACAGACGTCCGCCCAGTTTCTCGAGACAGCGCTTGACCAGGTAAAGTCCGACACCAAGGCCATCGTGCTCGCGGTTGAAGGCGCTCTCGGCATGACTGAAGAGGCCCGCGAGGCGCGGAAGTTCCTGGGCGTTGATGCCGCAGCCATGATCCTCCACCTCGAGGAGGAGATCCGCCTGCTCCACCGATACTGCAAGCCTGACCTCGCTGCCCTCGGGGCTGAACTTCACCGCATTGGAAAGCAGATTGTAGACGACCTGGCGCAAGAGCCGTCCGTCTGTCAGGGCCAGCGTGGCGTCGGGGGCCAAGTCTACACGGATATCGTGCCTCTTGTAGACGCTGAGCGCCTTGACCAGTGAAATCGAGGAATCGACAACATCCGAGAGGCCGATCTCGGATATGGAAACCTGCACAAGGTCATTGTCGAGCCGCGCAACGTCGATGACGTTGTTCACGACGGCAAGAAGCTGATGGCTGCTCTTGACCACAATGTCTGCATGTTCGACATAAGCGCGCTGCTCGACGGGGCCCAGCATCTCATTTGCCAGCAACTCGGAGAAGCCAATGATCGAGTTCAGCGGCGTGCGCAACTCGTGACTCATGTTGGCAACGAAGTTGGTCTTCGCGCGCTCGGCGGTTAGTCGCTCTTCCTGCGCGCGCAGTTCAGCCGCTCGGGCCATGCGGACAGCCGTCACGTCCCGCAATGTATAGATGTCGAGATGCCGGGTCCCGAGCATGTCCTTTTTGTCCAGGCTGCCTAAATGCGTTCGTCGAACAAACAGCTCGATCATGACAGCGCCGTTGGCACCGTCGAGCTTCAATTCCCCCGTGCGCGTCGCGTCGGGATCGGATGACGCGGGGGCCTCGAGCTGGTCATAGGTGGGAAGATAGTCCTGCACGGCACGCCCCGTCAGGGCCTTGCGCGTGATGTTCAGCAAGGCTGCGGCCTGCTCGTTGCACAGTTCAATTCGGCCATTGTCCCTGACAACCAGGATCCCGTCCGAGCTGTCCTCGACAATCTTTGTGATCATCGCCTGTCGCATGTTGCTGGTCGAGCGTTCCCGCATGACGGCTCTATTGCGCGATGCAAGTTCGAGGACACCGCAGGAGAAGACGCATGCGAGACTGGCGACGACCGCGGGCAAGGGGTCCATGAGATACCCAAATCCGACAAACGCCCCGAGACTTACGGCGATAGCCAGACCAATGGACAGGGATAGACCGAGCGTAACGGTCGCGACGCCCCACCTCATGCGCTTGGGGTTCAGCAGCAGCGCCATGAGGATGATCAGCGCAAGCTGCCCCGCGAGCCCGGTGTCAGTCAGGATGCGCCCCTGCATGAGCGTCTCGGCGATGATCGCGTTCACCTCCACGCCAGGGATGACACCCCACAACGGCACGGATACGCGATCACCCAGTTCGATGGCGGTTGCGCCGACGATGATGCGCTTGCCACGGACGCGCTCCGGATCGAAGCGGCCATTCATCACGTCGATGAACGAGAGAAATGGGATCGTCCGGCGGTCGATCGAATAGTCGATGACGAACTCCGATGCTGGCATCGGACCGTTCTGCGCGATGATCGCCGAGAAACTGGGACGCGGCTCGTCGGGCGAGTAAAGGCGCGAAACACTCGCTACGCGCGCGAGGCCTTTCGGCGGCATGACATTCACGTCGCCCCACAGCGCGTTTTCGAGCAGCATGTCCATCGGCAAGGTGATGGTCAGCTGCGGATTTTCGGCGCTGAGCGGTTGCACATGGGATGCCAGAAGCACCTTGCCTGCAGCACGCTCGATCGCAGCTGCAAAGGCCTTGTCTCCTTCGGCGTCACTTGGCGACGAGAAGTCGACGTCGAAGGCGATCATGTCGGCGCCGGCCTCGTTCAGGCGGTCGACCACTTGTCCGTAATGACTGCGTGGCCATGGCCAGGTTCGCAATTCCCGGATGCTGCGGCTGTCCATGTGCACGACGACGACATCTCCCGATGCCGGTCGCTGGAAGAGGCTGAACGTCGTGTCCCTGAAAGACAGTGACAGCGGCAGGAGGAGTCCTGAAACAGCGACCCCTCCTGCCGCGAGGCAGATACAAAACGCAATCACCCAAGTCCCGAGCCAACGCCACGCCTGGCTAGCCAGTTTCCCCACGCTTTCCCCCACTGCTCAACCTCCCCAGGCGTGCCGTCAGTTGCTCGGTCGAATACTCACCCTGTCATGATCCAGGATCAGGCGCTGGCGGAGCCGGTGGGGTTTCAACGGTCGGGAACTCCTCCACGGGCGGAGAAACGGACGGCGCTTCAACAGCCGGGGCCTCGACCACGGGTGGAGTAACGGACGGCGCTTCAGCAGCCGGGGCCTCGACCACGGGCGGAGAAACGGACGGCGCGTCAACAGCCGGGGCCTCGACCACGGGTGGAGTAACGGACGGCGCTTCAGCAGCTGGAGCTTCAACAACCGGCACCTCAGGCGCAGGTGCAACGACGGAGGGCGCACTTGCGGCCGGCTCCAGAACCTCCGGTGTCGGCGCGGGC
>JBEIFU010000273.1:0-3359 GCA_040382295.1 Alphaproteobacteria bacterium | reverse complement strand
GTCAATATTGGTGCCATCGCGGGGCTCTCGACCGTCATCCTCGTCTCGCTCTACGGGCAGACGCGCATCTTCTATTCGATGTCCAGAGACGGGTTTCTTCCTCCAGTTTTTGCCCGCGTCGATCCAAAGTTCAACACGCCGACCAAGAGTACACTGGTCATCGGTGTCTTCGTCTCGCTGATTGCTGGCATTTTCCCGCTGAACGTCCTGGGTGAGCTTGTTGCTGTCGGCACCTTGCTCGCTTTCATGTTTGTCTGTGCAGCCGTCATTATCCTGCGACAGACACGGCCCAATGTCGGGCGGCCCTTCAAGGTTCCGTTCTATCCGCTGACGCCGATCCTCGGGATCCTCGTGTGCGGAGCGATGGTTTACCCGCTGCTTGAAGAATCATGGTTGCGGCTTGTCGGCTGGCTGGCCATCGGCATTGTCATCTACCTTGTCTACGGGGCACGCCACGCCAAAAAGCCGACTTGGTCGCTGGATGATGCTCCCGTCGACAAGTCCTGAGCCTTCCTGATTACGGTGCGGGTTGCCCATCGGTGACCTGCACCTTTTTCGGGCCCACGCCCAGCGCCCTTGCAACATTGCCCGCGATGTCTGCCTGCATGCGAGGCAGGTCGTTCATCGCTCCGTCGTGGGTTGCACTCCACAAGAGGTGGCGACCTGACAGAAGCCGCATCTCAAGCACGACGCGTGGCCCGGTCTTGCGAACGGTTCCCTCAATCGTCAGGCTGGCAAGCGTGTCGCCGAGAGCTGGCTCAAGGCGCTCGAAGTGCCTCAGACACTGTGCCAGATCGCGTGAGATCGTGTTGCCCAGGTAAAGGTGCTCCGGATCGGGGCGCAACTCTCGCAGGGGACGGACCTGCAGGCGAAGGGGGCCCTCGACCGGGAGTGGGCCCGGGCGTTCGCGCATGAGTCCGCGAACCACCGCAGCGAGTGCCAGGGCCAATACGGCAAGGCCCAGCAGGATCCAGAGTTGTTCGATCTCATCCATCCAAGCAGTCTACCGTGTGGTTCCGGTTTTGGCATGGGGCTGGCCATGGAGTATCCTTGCCGCGGCCTGCTCTGGTGGGCCCAAGGTTCACGGGTGCACTTGATGCGGGGGAAGCCGAGATGTCGTTTGGAGAAAAGATTGCGCCGGTGATCGGTCGGGCGATGATTTCGTCCATTTTCCTGCTGGCTGGTGTCCAGAAGGTGCAGAACTGGGACGAGGCGGCCATGGTCATGTCAAATCATGGGATTGGCATGGTCGGACCCTTGCTTGCGGGTGCGGTTGTCGTGGAGCTTGGGGCCGGTTTCGGCCTTCTCATCGGATTTCATGCGCGGGTGATGGCGCTCTTGCTCTTCGTGTTTACGATGATCGTGAACTTCAACATGCATGATTTCTGGTCACCTGGCGCAGAGGCCGCCGCGCGCGCGGCGGCCGAAATGCAGCTCTTCGCGAAGAATTTCGCGTTGGCCGGCGGTCTGCTGGTGATTGTGGGTCTTGGTGCCGGGACTTGGTCTTACGACCAGATGCGCGGCAGCCCGTGATCCGGTGGACTACGGAGGAGGCTTAGTCCTGCACGTAGTCCCGCAGCATGTCTCTTCGCGTGAGGCTGAAAACAAAGATCAGAAATGCGTAAGCGACGAGTTCGACGGCCACGAACGCTGGTTGGGCGCTGGTGATGAGACCCATCGCGCTCGTGGCGACGGTGCCTGCGCTCTCGCCACTGAGCAGGGCAGGTATCGTGGAGGGCCCCACAACGTGCAGGACGGTTGCGAGGCACGCTGACAGCAGGACGGCCAGCGGCCTGCGAACGAAGAGAGAGAGAACGATGCTCACGGGCAGCGCCCAACCCGCCCATTCCAGCGTCAACAACCTGCTGACGAGTTCCGTAGCCTGCGTTTCCATTTTTTGTTGTATCCCCAGCATCCCGACGGTTGCGCAAGCCCCCTGCAGCAGCAACCTCGGCCGACAGTATAAGAAAAATTCACATTCATTGGCCAGCAGAAATTCAGCCTGCACCGCCCCGAAATTGGGGCGGCACGCTGGCGCAGCTGGTTAATCAGTGATCTCGAGAGCCAACAACACCGCGAAGGGTGTGCACTACTGCAATGACGATCGCGAAGGCCAGGAAATAGACCGTCAGATCGCCAACGGTCATGACCTTCAGGTTGGTCCAGGCGGTTGTCGGCAATGAAACGGGGTCTGCGCCGTTGACGACCGAGTAGGCAAGCCGCAGGAGACCCAGCACGATCAGCGACCAGAATGTCGCCTGCACAATCCGGCTCATCTGGTTCAGCCTCAGGCCGAATGCGATGACGACAAACAGCATGAGAACCAGCGAAATCGTATCTGTTCCGCTAAACACGTTCATGACAATCGACCACATCTCCCCAAGGATTGCGGTCAGTCCATTGACGATTTCCATCTGAATCCAACTCCCCAAGTTAGGACTGGGAGAGTTTAGACCATACGCGTGTCGGTTGTTCGCGCTTCGCGAAGAAAGCTTCGGGATTGTGGCCCGAAGGTAACGCTACGGTCTGGGAATGGCCCATTCCGGCGCCGCACCTCCGCGCCCTCCGAGGCGTTTGTTGCGTTTACCATGCCGCTGGTGACAATCCACCTGCAGACCCATCGCTTCCTAAAGCTGGCCTAGCGTGCGCAGCCTTGCTCCGGCATGGATTTCGTTCTGCGACATCACGAAGGTTTGCGGCCGGAAGCGTTCGACGATGGACCTGACGTAGGGCCTGATCGAGGGCGAGGTGAGCAGGACTGGCATCTCGGCCTCGTTCGCCGCGGCGTCGAACCGGGTGCGCACGCCCTGGATGAATTCCTGCAGCTTTGACGGTGCCATGGCCAGTTGCTTGTCTTCTCCGTTGCCGATCAGCGACTCGGTGAACGATGCCTCCCACGCCGGCGACAGGGCGATCAGGGGAAGGTAGCCCCCCTGGCTTGTATTTGCAGCACAGATCTGTCGCGCCAGTCGAGCGCGAACGTGCTCGGTTATCTGCATCGTTGTCGAGGAGCGGGAGACTGCTTCCGCGATGCCCTCGAGTATGGTGGGCAGGTCCCGAATTGAGATGCGCTCCGTCAACAGAGACTGCAGAACGCGCTGAACCCCTGTGACGTTGATCTGGGAGGGGATGAGGTCTTCGACCAATTTCTTCTGGTCAGCGGGCAGATCGTCCAGGAGCTTCTTGGTTTCTGCATAAGAGAGCAGCTCCGCCATGTTGTCCTTGAGCACCTCCGTCAGGTGCGTCGTCAAGACTGTCGATGCGTCGACGACGGTATAGCCACGGAAGGATGCCTCGTCGCGCAGAGGTTCGTCGATCCATGCGGCGGGCAGCCCGAAGGCGGGTTCCCGTGTCGGTTT
>JBEIFU010000272.1:0-3368 GCA_040382295.1 Alphaproteobacteria bacterium | reverse complement strand
TCCGGAAGATGCAAAGGGGACTGACATGGCAGCGGGCAAGGCGCGGCGGGGCTTTGGGACAGTGTTGCTGGACGGGGTCGAGTGGGCGGGGAACAAGCTGCCGGATCCTGTCACGCTGTTCGTCATCGCGATTGCGACCGTCATAGGATTATCCGCCTATTATTCCGGAACAGGGCTTTCGGTCGTCCACCCCGGTACGGGCAAGGATGTCGCGGCCGTGAACCTGCTCGACGTCGAGCAGGTGCGTCGCCTCTTCATCGACATGACGAAGGTCTTCGCCGAGTTCCCGCCACTGGCCCTGGTGCTCATGATGATGATCGGCGTCGGCGTGGCCGAGCGTTCGGGCCTGATAGGTGCGGCGCTGAGCGGCGTGGTACGGGCGACGCCAAGGTCGTTGCTGACGGGCGCAATCGTGTTCGCCGGCGTGATGTCATCGCTGGCTGCCGATGCGGGCTATGTCGTGCTGGTGCCGCTGGCGGCTGCCATCTATGCAGCCTCGGGTCGGCATCCGCTGGCGGGGCTCGCCGCGGCATTTGCGGGCGTCGCTGGCGGGTTCTCGGCGAACCTGCTGGTGACGCCGCTCGATCCGCTTTTGGCCGGGATCACGCAGGCGGCCGCGCAGATCATCGAGCCCGCGCGCGAGGTCAAGGCGACGGCAAACTATTTCCTGATGATGGCACTGGTGCCGCTATTCACGCTCGTCGGCTGGTGGGTCACCGATCGCATCGTCGAGCCACGCCTTGAAGGAAGCACGCCGTGGCAACTGCCGGGCGGGGCGCAACCACATGAGCGCACTGACCTTGAAAAGCGCCGCGAGCGGCGCGGGCTGGTGTTCGCGGGCCTCGTGGCGCTGGCGCTGATCGTCGGCTTCGGCTGGTTGAGCTCGGGGCCAGGCATGCCGTTCCGCGGCGATGACGGCTCCTATGAGCCGCTGCTGAGATCGCTTGTGTCGATCCTGTTCATCTCGTTCCTGCTCTGCGGGCTTGCCTACGGCATCGCGGCAGCGACGATCTCGTCCGACAAGGACGCGGTGAAGATGATGAATGCTGCACTGGGCGACATGGGCGGCTATATCGTGCTGGCCTTCTTTGCCGCGATATTCATCGCGCTGTTCAACTGGTCGAACCTTGGCGTCATCATGTCGGTGAATGGCGCCGAGTACTTGAAGGGTCTCGGCTTCATCGGGTTGCCGCTGCTCATCGCGATCATCTTCGTATCGGCCTCGATCAATATACTGATCGGATCGGCCTCGGCGAAGTGGGCGATCCTGGCACCCGTGCTGGTGCCCATGCTGATGCAGCTGGGGATCAGCCCCGAATGGACGCAGGCCGCCTACAGGCTCGGCGATTCCATGACGAACCCCATCACGCCACTGCTGGCCTATTTCCCGCTGATCCTGATCACCGCGCAGCGTTACGTGCCGCAGGCCGGGATAGGCTCCATGGTGGCGCTGATGCTGCCTTACTCCATCGCGTTCGCCATCTCATCGACCGCTCTCTTTGCCCTCTGGTTCATTGCCGAAATTCCCTTGGGGCCGGAGGCCATCCAGATACGGTGACAGTGCACTGCCCGGCATGCGCCGGGGCCGCGCCTGTCAGGGCGCCAGGTTCTCGACGAACTGGCGGGTGCTGGCTTCCCAGGAATGGGCCAGCGCAAAGCTGCGGCAGGCCTTCGGGTCGAGGTCGAGGCAGCGCAGGGCGGCCGCGCGCAGGTCGGTATCGAGCGAACCGATGTCGGGCCGACCTTCCATGATGTCCCCGGGACCCTGCACGGGATAGGCGGCGACAGGCAGGCCGCTGGCCAGCGCCTCGAGCACGACCAGGCCGAACGTGTCGGTGCGCGACGGGAACACGAAGACGTCGCCGGCGGCGTAGTAGCGCGCCAGCTCTTCCCCGAACTTCGGACCCGTGAACATGACCTCCGGGTAGAGGATCTTCAGGTCTTCCAGAAGCGGGCCATCACCCACCACGAGCTTCGAGCCGGGCAGGTCGAGGCTGAGAAAGTCACCGATGCTCTTCTCGACCGCGACGCGGCCGACATAGAGGAAAACGGGACGCGGCAGGCCCAGCCACGACTTGTCCTGCGGTCGGAAGCGGTCGGTATCGACACCGCGCGACCAGAGCCGCAGGTTGCGAAAGCCACGACCGGCAAGCTCATCGCGCAGCGAGCGTGTCGCCACCATGACGGCATGGGCGGGGCCGTGGAACCAGCGCAGGCCCGCATAGGGCAGGGCCGCCGGGATGCCGAAGCGCGCCCGGATATACTCCGGGAAGCGCGTATGGAACGACGTCGTGAAAGGCATGCGGCGCAGCTGGCAGTTCCGTCGCATCGAAAGGCCGAGCGTGCCCTCGGTCGAGATGTGTACGCGGTCGGGCTGGAAACCGTCGATGATCTCTCCCAGTTTCGGTCGCGTGAACAGGGCGAGCCGGATCTCCGGATAGGTGGGCATGGGGACAGTATAGAAGCCCTCGGGCGTCACGAACCGCACCTCGTGGCCGAGGCGCTGGAGTTCCTCGCCCGTCCTCTCGAGCGTGCGGACGACTCCGTTGACCTGGGGTGCCCATGCGTCGGTCGAGATCAGGATCCGCATCCAGGTTCCTCAGAGGTCCCGTCGGGGCGCCGGAATCGGCGTTGGCCCCTTGTAGCCGTCTCGACCTGACCTTGCATCAGCCTCTCGGCGCGGGCGCCGTGCGCGTTCGGGGACCCCGGTGAGGCCGGCATCGGTGTTGCTGCGATGCAGCAACGTTGACGTATACGGAAGATGGCCAAAAATTAAGATCCTCGCTGTCAGGAAAACCCTTTGAAATCAATATTCTACGAACATTCACGGGTTACAGCCTGAACATTTAACGCTTGATTTATTCCTTGGCATCGCCATCATGTTGCAACGCAGTAAGGCCAGTCCTTGCTTCGTAGCCCTTCTCGGGCGTTTCCTCCCTTAACTTGGGCCGCCAGGCGAAAGCCTCGCGGCCTCTTTCTTTGGATCGGCCTATTGGGCCGCTTCGCCGGAGGGCAGGGCCTTGCCCAGGAACCGCCAGTCGATCTCGGCAAGGGCACGCATGAGCGTCGTGAACGCGGCCGTGACAGGCCTCAGGCCGGCCGTGCGCTCGATCCGGTCCTCATCCATGTAGAGGGCCCGGTTGATCTCGATCTGCAGGGCATGCACGCCGGTGACAGGGCGGCCATAATGCTCGGTCGTATAGCCCCCGGCGTAGGGATTGTTGCGCACCACGGCAAAGCCCTGCATGGCCAGCACGCGCTCGACCGTATCCGTCAGGCGGCGCGCACAGGCCGTTCCGTAGCGATCACCCAGGATGATGTCCGGACGGGCGGCGCCGATGTCCTGGTCCAGCGGTCCACCGACCGAG
>JBEIFU010000271.1:0-3373 GCA_040382295.1 Alphaproteobacteria bacterium | reverse complement strand
CGCTTTGGCCCTGGTGCGCCACGAACTCGAGTTCTTGAATGTCTAATTTCATTCCCTTTAGCACGCGCGTGCGAAGCTCTCCGTTTCCGTAATCCTTCACAAGGTTGCTGATCGTGTAGAGGGGCTTGCCGGTCACTGGTTGAGCACCTCGACCGGGTCGACGCGTGAGGCAGCACGGGCGGGCAGGATGGCCGCAAGTACACTTCCCAGCGTCGTCAGCAGGATTACCGCCAGATAGCCGCCCTGTGCCGGGTCGATCGGGAAGGCGGTTCCGTCGGTTCTGCGCGATACGTCCAGAAGGAATGAGCAGAAGCCGTAACCTGCCCCGGCGCCAATGCCGGCACCAAGCAGGCCGATGAAGAGGCCCTGCAGGATGAAGATCATGACCACGAAGACGCGCGAGATGCCCATCGAGCGCATGATCGCTATTTCGCCCCTGCGCCGGTAGGTCGTGAGGAGCAGCGCGCTGGAGACCCCGATGACGATGGTGATCAGGCTGAAGATCTGGATGAGATTTCCGGTCTGGGCCTGGCTGTTCAGCGCAACGAAGAGCTGGGCGTTGCGCTCGACCCAGCTTGTCGCCTTCAGCTTCGTCGCGCGCGCAAGGGTGTCCGCGACTGCGGGAGCGGCGTTCACGTCATCGAGCTTGACTTCGATCTGCGAGATGCCTTGGGGCAGGTCGAGCAGGGTACGTGCTAGTTGTATGTTCACGAAGGCCACACGCTCGTCGAGCGAGCCCACGCCTGTGCGATAGATGGCGCGGACGGTGAGGGTACGTTCGCGACCGCGGTCGGTACGTGCGATAACCGGCTGTCCAACCCGAAGCCCCAGATTGGTTGCGAGCTTGCTGCCGATCAGCACGCCTTCCATGTCGAGCTGCGCAGTGCCGGCGATGATCTTTGGCGAGATGGCCGAGATCGCATCGAGGCGATCGGGGCGCAGGCCATTCATCAGCACCGGCGACGTCGCCTGTCCCTTGATCAGGAAGGCATTGCCGTTGATCTGCGGAGAGACGATCCTCACGCCTGGTGTCCTCTCGACAACTCGCAGCAGTGATTGCCAGGCAAAGATCTGCTGGCGCTTGGTGGTGGAGGCGACCCGGGCGACGAGACGGGTTGCCCCGGAGGGGCCTGGCATGTCGCGGGCGATACGCTCGGGTGGTTCCAGCGTGATGTGCGCAATGTTTCCGGTTGTCTGAACGATCAGAAACACGCGCAGGCCTCCAATCAGCGCTGTGATGAACACGAAGACCAGGACACCGATGGCAACGCCGCCGAGCAGCAGCGCCGTCTGCGTGCGGTTGCTGGAGAGGTAACGCCAGGCGACCTTGATCGCAAACATCATGCTGACACCGCCACCTTCATCTGGCGTCCGCGCTTTCGACGGGGTCCACAGGCCTTCCATCGGGGACTGTCGCCGGTGCCAGCGCAATCCTGTCTCCTGCAGCGATGCCGGATGTGATGATCACGCGTTCGGCAGGCCAGTCGATGAAGGTGATGGGTTTGCGAACGGCCAGATCGCCCTGAATGACGACAACATACGGAGCCGTGTCGGGGTCTGCGATGGCGGCGCGCGGAATGGCGAGTGCATCGGGCGCGGTGTCGACGGAAATGTTGATGTCCACCGACAGGCCAGGCGGCAAATCTGTCGGCGCGGTGCTGAACGCGAGGCGGATCGTGCGGCCGCCGGTCGTGGGTTCGATCCGGTCGGCTACGTACTTCACCTTGCCCTCGAAGACCCTGCCATTCGTGCCGGCGGGTGACAGGCGCGCTGTCATGCCAACGCGCAGGGCGCCCGCAACGGTCTCGTCGATCTCTGTTTCGACTTCCGGCTCGGTCCTTGAGACAAGCTGGAAGATCTGTGTGCGCAGGTCGACCACCTGTCCGGGATCAATCGGGCGCAGCACGATCTGGCCCGAGATGGGCGCGCGAATGACGAAGTCCTCGAGGCGGCTTTTCGCTTCCTGAGCGGCCGCCGACAGTCGTGCAAGCTCTTCCCGGTCGCGGTCCAAGACAAGCTGGGCTGCTTCTCGTGTGGCCCTCGTGGCGAAGCCGCGGTCGGCAAGTGCCTGCACGCGTGCGAGATCGCGCGTTGACTGCGCGAGCTTGCGCTCTTGGCTTGCGACGGAGGCGAGGGCCTGGTTCAACGCCGCGCGGGACTGGCTTGCATCGATCTCGCCAAGGACGTCGCCCGCCTTGACGGTATCTCCCTCTTCCTTTCTGAGGTTCGTGACGAGGCCTGCCACCCGCGCGTAGACGGACAGGCTCTGATCGGCGCGTATGCGCCCGACGGCGGCGAGAACCCGCTCGACAGTCTCGGCTTTCACCGTGGTGACCGCGACCTCGGCATTGCGGGTCATCGCCCTGTAGGCGAAGCCCATGACGACAAGAAGCACCATGCCGGCGAGGACGAGGAATACCTTGGAACGCATCGCTGTTGAGACTCGCAGCTGGACTTCGCAGGGGATCGGCGACCCCTTAACCCAGCCTACACGATCGCACCTTGGTCCGCGTCGAAACTTTGACCGCAAACGTCGCAGAATGCGGGGTTCTGTGCGCCGTGATTGACCCGGTTAAGCATGGTGCGTCCGTGATGACCATGCGTTCTGGGTGGTGAAGCGTGGGGGTCAGCGTGGTCCCATGTTCTGGGGCCCAAGCGCGGAGCCATACGGCGAGCCTGGGGCGGTTGCTGCCAGCGTGGCGGAGGGGGAAGTGTCTTTGATGTGACGTTGGTCTGCGACCTGCGAAGTCTCGCCAGTTCAGTTACCGATATGAATGCCGGTCCCGCTGAAGATGCCAAAAACCTGCAGCAGCCACAACACGACCATGACGACCACGACGATGTTAAGTATCTGCTTGATCTTGCCATCCATCGGAATGAAGTTGTTGATCGCCCACAACAGGACGCCGACAACGACCAAGGCGACAACGACCTGGACAAGAGGCATGTTCAAGCTCCTTTTCGCGCGCTACTTGCGGTCGCTGTCGAGGGCCTTGTCGAGTTTTTCGCCGGCACGCTCCATCGGACCATCATTCTGCGGCTCGACGTAGTGGTCATAGTAGTAAATTCCTGCTGCCACCGCTGCTGCACCGATGATGATGAGAAATACCGCGTTGCCCGTTGACTTGATATCCATCGATCAACACTCCCACGTGATCTTATTGCGCTTCGACCGATGTTGCCTTTCAACCAGGCTTCTCCGCGAGCGATCGAACCCTGTCACGGAATGAGCAAACACAATTGAGGGAGATCAAGAATGACTTGTTCCGAACATTAAATCCGGCGGTCAAGCGACGGCGTCGATTGCGTTGCTGACAGCGCGGAGCGTACGGGATATGTCGTCTCCCGTCGTGCGCCAGTTGCAGACGCTGAT
>JBEIFU010000270.1:0-3376 GCA_040382295.1 Alphaproteobacteria bacterium | reverse complement strand
GCTCCTGACGGCCGCGACCCTTGCCGCTGCAACCTGGCGCTTCGACATCCAGACGGATCCCCTGGGCCAGAGTGTCTACGTCGCAGAAACGATCGGAAGCGAGAACCTGCCACAGGCCCTGATCCGTTTCTCGTGCGGCGGACTGCCGGGCGTGCTGCTGCAGTTCAACCTGGGCCAGGCGCGCTTCGACGGCGAGGATTTCTCGCTGGATGATCCGGCGTGGGAAGATGTCACTTTCACCTTTCCCGAAGGCGATTATCCCACCACCACCAAGCGCGCGGCGCTGGCCGATGGCGTCGGCACCTTTGAGATCAAGGGCAACGAGGCGATGTTCATTGCGCGCCAACTGAAGGCTGGCGGCGAGGTCACCATCACGCATGCACAGCGAAGCGCGCGGTTCCTGCTGGACGGCGCGGCAGGCCCGATCGCCGAGGCGATCGATGCCTGCCCGTTCAAGTACGCCGATCAGTGAAGCGTCGCGTTGCGACGGCTTTGATTGATGAGCAGACCACCCTCGTCCGCCGAGACCTTGACCGTGTCCCCGTCGCATATCCGTCCACCAAGCAGGTGCTCGGCGAGCGGATCCTGCAGGTGCTTCTGGACGGCCCGCTTGAGCGGTCGGGCCCCATAGACGGGATCGTAGCCCGCATCGGCCAGCCAGGCCTTTGCCGCCCGGTCGAGTTCGATCGCGATCTTGCGGTCGGCCAGAAGGCGGGCGAGGCGCGCGATCTGGATGTCGACGATGCGGTCCATCTGCGCCCGACCCAGCCGGTGGAAGAGAATGATCTCGTCGAGACGGTTCAGGAATTCCGGACGGAAGCGTGAGCGCACGATCTCCATCACGGCTTCGCGCACTGCGCTGGTGTCCTCGCCTTCTGCCTGGGCTGCCAAGATATCGCCACCAAGGTTCGAGGTGAGGATGATGACCGTGTTCTTGAAATCAACCGTACGGCCTTGCCCGTCAGTCAGGCGCCCGTCGTCGAGTACCTGCAGCAGCACGTTGAATACGTCGCCGTGGGCCTTCTCGATCTCGTCGAACAGGATCACCTGGTAGGGGCGCCGACGCACCGCTTCGGTCAATGCTCCGCCTTCCTCGTAGCCGACATAGCCGGGTGGTGCGCCGATCAGCCGTGCGACCGAGTGCTTCTCCATGTACTCGGACATGTCGATGCGCACCATCGCGGTGTCGTCATCGAAGAGGAACGCGGCCAGCGCCTTGGTCAGCTCGGTCTTGCCGACGCCGGTGGGTCCGAGGAACAGGAACGAGCCGATGGGACGGTTGGGGTCCTGAAGGCCTGCGCGCGCCCGGCGAACCGCTGCCGCGACAGCGTGCACGGCTTCTTCCTGGCCAACGACGCGGGCGCCGAGCGTCTCTTCCATCTTCAGCAGCTTTTCGCGCTCGCCGGCCAGCATCTTGTCGACGGGGATCCCCGTCCAGCGCGAGACGACCTGGGCGATATGCTCTTCGGTCACGGCCTCGGTGACGAGCTGTGTCGCACTCTGCTCCTCGATCTTCTTCAGGTCCTTCTCAAGGCCCGGGATCAAGCCGTAGGCGATCTCGCCGGCCTTGGCGAGGTCGCCGCGGCGCTGTGCAAGTTCGAGGTCGTGGCGGGCGCGGTCCAGCTTTTCCTTGATCGACTGCGCCTGTCCGAGCTTTGCCTTCTCCTGCTTCCAGCGCTGGGTCAGGCTGGCCGATTTTTCCTCGAGGTCGCCGAGCTCCTTCTCGAGCTTCTCGAGCCTGTCCTTCGAGGCGGAATCCGTCTCCTTCCTGAGGGCTTCGCGCTCGATCTTGAGCTGCATGATGCGTCGATCGAGTTCGTCGAGCTCTTCCGGCTTGCTGTCGACCTGCATGCGCAGGCGGCTTGCCGATTCATCGACGAGGTCAATCGCCTTGTCAGGCAGGAAGCGGTCGGTGATGTAGCGGTTCGACAGCTGAGCTGCAGCGACAATGGCCGTGTCGGTGATGCGCACGCCGTGGTGCAGCTCGTATTTTTCCTTCAGGCCACGCAGGATCGAGATCGTGTCCTCGACCGTCGGCTCGGTCACGAAGACGGGCTGGAATCGCCGCGCGAGGGCGGCATCCTTCTCGACGTGCTTGCGGTATTCGTCCAGCGTGGTGGCGCCGACGCAATGCAGCTCGCCGCGCGCCAGCGCCGGCTTGAGCAGGTTCGAGGCGTCCATGGCGCCGTCCGCCTTGCCTGCACCCACGAGCGTGTGCATTTCGTCGATGAAGAGCACGATGCCGCCTTCGGCGGCGGTGATCTCGGAAAGGACCGACTTCAGACGCTCCTCGAACTCGCCGCGGTACTTGGCGCCTGCAATCAGGGCGCCCATGTCGAGCGAGAGCAGCTTTTTGTCACGCAGGGATTCGGGGACATCCCCGTTGACGATGCGCAGGGCAAGGCCTTCGACGATGGCCGTCTTGCCGACGCCCGGCTCGCCAATCAGCACGGGGTTGTTCTTGGTCCGGCGCGAAAGCACCTGGATGGCTCTCCGGATTTCCTCGTCGCGGCCGATCACAGGGTCGAGCTTGCCGGCGCGGGCGGCCTCGGTCAGGTCGCGGGCATATTTCTTCAGCGCGTCGTAGCCCTGCTCGGCACTGGCCGTGTCGGCGGTGCGGCCCTTGCGCAGATCGTTGATTGCCTCGTTGAGCTTCTGGGGCGTGATGCCCGCCTCCTTGAGGATCTTCGCTGCTTCAGGCGCCGTGCCGATGGCGAGTGCGAGGAGCAAGCGCTCGACTGTCACGAAGCTGTCGCCTGCCTTGCGGGCGATCTGTTCGCCCTCCTCCAGCAAACGCGCCATTTCGGGAGCTATATAGAGCTGCCCTGCGCCGCTGCCTTCAACCCGCGGCTGCTTTCCCAGGAAGGCCTCGGTGCCCTTCAGGGCGCGGGCAGGATCGCCGCCTGCGCGCCGGATCAGGCCCGCGGCAAGACCCTCTTCATCATCGAGCATGATTTTCAGCAAATGCTCAGGTGTCAGTCGCTGGTGCCCGGAGCGCTGGGCCAGACCCTGGGCGTTCTGGAGGAAGGCCTGGGCGCGTTCGGTGAATTTCTGCAGGTCCATGAAGATCTGTCCTTGCTGAGCCCTTGCCGACGAGCGGCAGCCGCAAGGCTAACGCCCGGGCCGCGTAACGACAAAGGCGTTGTTACGGTCTTTGGTCATGGATTTGGGGTGGAATTTCCAGTGCGCAAGCTCTTGCAAAAGCCACGCCGACACCCACATGGGGGCGTTGCTGTCCACTTGAGGCGTGAGCCTGCCGGCGCGTCAGTCGTAACGACCGACGTTTTCCTCGCTGTAGCTGTCGTCCTGGGCGCCCGAGGCCGATGCCGTCACGGCTGCTTCTTCGCCGTGGCCGTTGGCCTGGTCGTAGACCCCG
>JBEIFU010000269.1:0-3386 GCA_040382295.1 Alphaproteobacteria bacterium | reverse complement strand
GTGTCCGTGGCGGGCAGGATCGTGGCGCCATGGTGTTTAATCCGCCGGACAATGTCACGGCCCTCCAGCGGGGTCGGATGCAGGATCGTCCGCGCACCCGACAGAAGAGGCACCAGCCCACCCACTGTCAGCCCGTAACAATGAAACATGGGCAGCGCATTCATGACGATGTCCGTCTCAGGGAAGATCTCGAGATGCGCGCGAATCTGCCCCACATTGGCAAGCAGATTGGCGTGACTGAGCACAACGGCCTTTGGGTCGCCTTCCGTTCCAGACGTGAACAGGACAGCGGCAGGTTGGTCAGGTGCCGGCCATGTAAGTTTGGTGGCACCGGGAAGCAGGGACTGGATGAATCCACTTGTCCGGTCGGCGAACGAAACCTGGCGCCTGATATCTTCGAGGTAGAGCACCGCTACGCTGCTCTCCAGCAGCTCGATCACAGAAGAAAGGTGAGCTTGTTCAATCAGGCGACGCGACGTGAGAACGGCCTGCAGGTTGACGGCGTTGCTCGCAGCGAGAACCTGCCTTCCACCACTCGTGTAGTTCAGCAGGGCCGGCAGAAGCCCGGCGACATGCGCGGCAAGGAAACTGATGAGGCAGCCGGCACTGGTTGGAAGCATGACCCCGATCGGTTGGCCAGGTTCAGTCATCGATCTCAGGGCATGGCCAAGCACGAGCGCGGCATTGCTGATCGCGCCCAGCGTGAACGATTGATCATCCACGTCATAGACTGCGACATGCGATGACCCATGACGCAAGCGCGCCTGCAGCAGCGCCTGTGGCAGCGACTGACGCGTGAATGCGACATCGAAGGGAATACGCGCCGGACGCAAATTATCCTGTAAAGCGTCCATGGACCCGGAATTCCCTGCCTTGAAAGGCGCAGGATCGGGTTTCATCCGCGTCCCGGATTGCGTGCCATGCGTAGGCCCCTGATGGTGATTGCCCTTTTCCTTCCCTATTCTGGCGCCGCCCTCCCGACCTTGAGCCGCGTCAATGCTCGGTTCCGTTGAGGGGAGGGTCAGCAGGGGCCTCGTTTTGGCTGCGACGAAGACACTCACCCTCACGCCCGCGAACAACACGCGCGCCTGCAAGCGGGCCAAGGCCCTCGGTTACGACTGTACGCTGCGAGGATGTTCCACCAGTCGAATGAAAATAGACCACGACCCAGTCGCGGGTCTTCCCCAGTTCATGGGCTCGCGCCGTATTCGAATAGAGCACCGTGAAGTGCCAGCCATTGCGCGTCGTATGCATGATGGGAAGCCAGGCTGCACCTGAAGGATTGAACCGGAGGGGCGCAATGCGCGGCAGGACGCCAGCCAATGCTTTCTGTCGATACGCTTCATCCACCGCCAGGATCATGTCGACATCCGGCTCATCTTCAGCGCGCAAAGGGCGGGTCCGCCGGATAAGCTTTGCAATGGCCTGGGATAGGCTCTCACGGCGTCGAGCGCCAAGTCCGGCGACGCGTTCAGACGGCGTCTCGCCCAGCGCCTGTGCCAATTGCTCCAGCGTCTCAACATGCAACTGCTCGTGCAACCGGCGGGCAAGGGCGGGGCCGATACCGGGAACGGTGCAAAAGAGTGCCTCGGGACTGGTGCTACCCCTCAACCGGTCGATATAGGACCAGCGACCCGTCGCCAGGATTTCAGCAAGCGATGATGCAATGCTTTCTCCGACCCCAGGGATAAGCTGCAGGGCCTCCACGCCCCCCTGATCGACCATTGCCAGCAGGCTCGTCTCGAGCCCCTCGACGGAGGCAGCTGCCCGTCGATACGCATTGATGCGAAAGGGGTTCTCGGCCTGTCGTTCAAGCAGGCTGGCGGCCTCCCGGAGCAACTGCGCTGCCTTCGCGTTAGTGGCAACAGCCTTGTTCTTGGGATGCGTAGTTGGCGGCATCGGCATTGTGCAACACCGGGTTGAAGCGCCCACGAGCGGGTCGCCTCTTCGTCCCCTGCAGCAAGAACAAGATCTATGATGACCATCATGGTGCGAAGCAAACAACAGCTTCAGCGTGGCGAGAGGATCCCGTTCACCCAAAGGAGTTCATGTGAAGCGCGTCGCCATGATCCTTGCTGCGCTGGTCATCGCCAGCGCGTGCGCCAGAGCCGAGCCCGCCCACAATCCCGGGCATGGACCTGGTCCGGGTGCTCATCAGCCTCCGGGGCCGCCCCCGCAATCCGCACCACCCCCGCATTCACCGCAACCGCGAACCCGGACCCATCCGAGATGGTCCCCCGGAGACAGGCTGACGCCGAGCTGGCAACAGGACCACTTCGCCGCGCCGGACTGGCGCTCAAGCAATCTCCCGCCGCCGCCCCGCGGCTATCGCTGGTACTGCAGCACGCCACGCAATTGCGTCCTGGTTCGAACCACCACAGGCATCGTTCTGCGGACACGTTGGTATGACGAACGCGCCGATGCCTGGAACAACCGTTACCAGCGTCCCTACACCTATCAGGATGACATGTACTATCGGCAGTGCCGCAATCGGCCTGATCCCGCCGGCATCCTTATTGGCGGACTGATCGGCGGCCTGATCGGCGGAGCCGCCGACAGCCACGATGCTGGCGCCGTCTTCGCGGGCATCGTGATTGGCGGTCTGGCAGGCGCCGCGCTCTCGCGGGAGCTGGACTGTGACGACCAGAGCTATGCCTACCGGGCCTTCTACGCGGGACTGAACGGCTGGCAGGTCGGCGTCGACCATGACTGGAGAAATCCGCGCAACGGGCATCATGGCCGCTTCAGGGTTCGAAGCTATTATTACGATGCAGGCGGCTTTCATTGCGCGCGTTACCGGCACACGTTCTGGCACACGCGGATGCGCCGGTTCGATGGCCGCGCCTGCCGTCAGCCGGACGGCGCCTGGAGCTTCATCGACTGAGACACGCAATGCCCCACAAACAGGTACTCTTCCATGCAGCCGCTCGCGAAAAGGTCCTGCGCGGCGCGGCGCAGCTTGCAGACGCCATCCGGGTAACACTCGGGCCAAAGTCGAAATCGGTGCTCATCCAGAAATCGTGGGGCCCACCTGTCGTCTGCAATGATGGCGTGACCATCGCCAGGGAATTCTCCCTGCGCGATCCGGAAGAGAACCTCGGTGCCCAGGCCCTGCGCCAGGCGGCCGAACGAACGGGAGATCTCGTGGGCGACGGCACCAGCACGGCCACCATACTCGCCCACGCGATCTTCGCAGACGGCACACGCAATGTTGTCGCCGGTGCCAGTGCCATCGACATCAAGCGCGGCCTTGATCGAGCATTGAAGGCGGCAATAACAGCCCTTGGACAGATGGCAAGGCCGGTTGCCACACGGCGCGACAAGGCCCAGGTCGCCACCATCTCGGCACACAATGACAAGGCGATAGGAGACATGGTTGCCGATGC
>JBEIFU010000268.1:0-3433 GCA_040382295.1 Alphaproteobacteria bacterium | reverse complement strand
GTTCGATGCCGCCTTCCGGATAGAGCTTTCGCCAGAAGATGCGCCGCGCATCGTCATAGGTCTCGAAAGTCGTCTGCCCGTCCTGCGGCCATGGAAGCTCTGCCAGTTGGTTCCAGTCAGGTCGCGCCCGCGGCGGTGGCGGGGGAATAAGCGTTGCCGAGGCTGCAAGCTCCGACGCCGGCCGACCCGACAGCGAGACACCACAGGCCGACAGGCCGATTGCTGCAAGCGCGAGAAGAAGTATCGCCCGCAGGCCAGGCCCACGCATCGATTGGGGTTTCATGTCCAGCCTTTTCATTAGAATCAGTGCTCATCGCCATTGTGATGCTTGAACGAGGTTCAAAGGCGAGCGGAAAGCGTCGCCAGACGGGCTTGGTGCCTTGATCGATGTCAAGGCTCTGTTCCGTGGGGTGTGGTCTGGTGCAGCATGGAAGGAATGTTTCGATGAGGAATGCCATGGGTAACCTTGCACAATCAGCGACAGCTACGACGGCCGCGCGCCTCAAATTGCGTGCGCCCACGATGGATCATCCGTGGCAGTGGCTGTCGGCGGGTTGGCAAGACCTGGCCAAGAACCCTTTGCTGAGCCTTGGCTATGGCGCAGCCTTTGTCGTGATTGGCCTGGCTGTGACTGTCGGATTGTGGAGCCTGGGTCTTGAGTCTGCAGCCCCCGCGCTGGCGGGCGGCTTCATCCTTGTCGGGCCTGTCTTTGCCATCGGTCTCTACGAGATCAGCCGCAAGCACGAGCTCGGCGAAAGGCCGCGCTTGCGCGACATCCTCGACATCCGCATCCCGGCGCCGATGCAGCTGGCCTATTTCGCCTTTGCGCTCCTGTTTCTCTTTCTTGCCTGGCTGAGGCTTGCGACCCTGAACTATGCGCTGTTCAGCTATGGGGACTATCGGCCCATCGGCGACTTCCTCGCCTTTGCGTTGGGCAGCACGCAGGGACTGACCATGCTTGTGGTCGGCACGGCCATCGGTGCGGCGCTGGCCCTCGTCGCCTTTGCCATCAGTGTCGTGTCTGTTCCGATCCTGATGCGCCACGACGTCGACGTGCTGACGGCCATTGCCTTCAGCGCGCAGCTTGTCGTGCAAAATCCTGGGCCCCTGCTGCTGTGGGCCTGGCTGATTGCCATACTGAGTGCGATGGGGCTGGCGACGCTGTTCATCGGGCTGGTCATCGTCTTCCCGCTGGTCGGGCACGCGACGTGGCACGCCTACAGGTCAGTCGTCATCGTCGATTAGGATGCGCTGCGCGGCGCCATCCATGTCTTCGTACTGGCCCGACTTGAGCGTCCAGATGAACAGCCAGACGCCAAGGGCGCCCAGGATGATTGCTGCCAGCGTGATGACATAGAAGATGTCCATGGCTCAGTCTCCCTTGCGCGCAAGCCGCAGCGCATTCAGCATGACAACAAGTGAGGATCCCGACATGGCCACCGCCGCGATCAGCGGCGTGACAAGGCCAAGGGCAGCCAGAGGCACGGCACATACATTGTAGAGGGCTGCGAATGCAAAGTTCTGCAGCACCAGCTGGCGGGCCTTGCGCGCCACATCGACGGCTTCGACGATAGGCCCAAGCTTCTCGCCTTGCAGGATCATGTCGGCCGCGTTCTGGGCTGCCTGCACGGCTGTTCCCGGCGATATCGAGACATGTGCCATCGACAGGGCCGCGGCATCGTTCAGCCCGTCGCCAACCATCAGTGTCCTGTGACCGGCCTGTTGCAGGTGAGCCAGATGCTCGGTCTTGCTGGTTGGGTCTGCTGCCGCCTGCCAGTTTGCGATCGACAGGGCGCGCGCAACCGCAGCTGCAGGCTGTTCGCGGTCGCCCGAGAGCATCTCGACGTCAAGGCCCATGCGTCCCAGAGCCTCGATGCTCTCGCGCGCATCCGTGCGCAACGTGTCCCTGAAGATGAAGGGGGCTGGCGAATGCCTTGTTTTGCCGAACCACAATACGCTGGCGTCGCTGTCCATGACTTCGCGCTGAGTGACAAACGAGGCCCGACCAAGTCGTTCCCAGCCGTCGTTGGTCGGGGCCTCGAGGCCCTGGCCCGGGATTTCGCGGATATCCGTGGCGACTGGCCCCGGACCTGCTGCGGCCGCTAGTGCGCGTGACAGCGGGTGCTTGCTCGCGCGGGCAAGACGCGCAGCGTCTTCAATAACACTCGGCGGAATTTCGGACGCGTTCGCGAGAACCGGGCGCCCATGGGTGAGCGTGCCTGTCTTGTCGAAGACCACGACATCAGCCTCGGCCAACCGTTCAAGTGCATCACCCGCCTTGACCAGTATGCCGGCTTTGAACAGGCGGCTGGTGGCCACGATCTGCACGGCAGGCACGGCAAGGCCCAGCGCACAGGGACAGGTGATGATCAGCAACGTCACCGCACGCGTCAGCGCGCTCTCGCCGTCAAGCCCCGCAACAAGACCACCGATGAAGACCGCGATCGCCGCCCCGTGAACCGTGGGAACATAAAGCTGTGCCGCCTTGTCGGCGATGCGCACATAACGTCCCCGGTTCTGCTGCCCTGCCTCGAACAGGCGCGCAAGGTCTGCCACAAGGGAATCCTGCACCCGGCGCAGCGCGCGCAGCGTCAGCACGCCGTTGAGGTTCAGTGTTCCCGCCCGCAGCTCCTCGCCGGGTTGCACCGACACAGGCGCGCTTTCGCCAGTAACCAGCGAAACATCGGCATCGCCCTCGCCATGCTCGATGACGCCATCGACGGGGACACGTTCGCCTGCAGTCAGCAGCAGGCGGTCGCCCGGCACGATGTCACCGGCAGCCACGGTTTGCGTGCGACCATTTTCTGTCAATCGCGTCGCGGTTACCGTCTGCATGGCGGCAAGGTCCAGCGCCGCACCACGCGCCTTGCGGCGCAGCAGGTGGTCGAGGTACCGCCCGATCAACAGCAGGAATGGCAGGCTCACGGCGGCGTCGAAATAGGCGTGGTGCCCGCCAGTCAGCGACGAATACATGCTCAGCGCCAGCGCCAGCAGAATGCCCAGCGTGATGGGCACATCCATGTTGGCGCGCCCCTGGGCCAGGCTTGCAATGGCCGAGCGGAAGAAGGGGCGCCCCGCATAGAGCGCTGTCGGAATGGCAATCAGGGCGGAAACCCAGTGGAACAGCGCCCGTGTTGCGTCGCCCATCTCCTCGGTGAAGCCTGCCCAGACGCAGATGGACAGGAACATCACATTGGATGCGCCAAAGCCAGAGATGGCGAGGCATTTCAGCAGGAAACGACCTTCTTCGTCATCCTGACCCAGGATTGCGGCGGGATCATAGGGAAAGGCCTCGAAGCCAAGCGCATTGACCTTGGACACAATGCTGTCTGCCGAGGTGGCGCCCTCGCGCCAGCGCACATGCAGCTTGGCAGACGACAGATTGACCCGCGCATCCTCCACGCCCGGCATCTGCTTCAGACCATTCTCGATC
>JBEIFU010000267.1:0-3471 GCA_040382295.1 Alphaproteobacteria bacterium | reverse complement strand
TTTTCGCCGTATACCGATCCCAATCCCGCCCAAGTCTCGGCGCGACTATTTACCGTGAGGTAATCGACCGCACGCGAACGCAACACGCGACGCAGAAATCGTCGCCTGAGGGGACAAGAACCATGGCCCGCAATCGAACAGTCGCCGTCGCCAACCAGGTTGCCTATGATCTGGGATATCAGGGCGTTCCAGTCTCAGGACCTCTTTTGAGCAGCTATGTGCAGGAAGGCGACGAGGTCGAATGGAACAAGCGTCGGGAGGTGCTCGCTGATCGGGTTACAAGCGCGAACCTGCATCACTGGACGCTGATGATTGTCGGCTCGGCAGTGTTCATCATGGCCCTCTATGTCGACTACGCCATCGTCCACGAATACTGGACCAGGCTGCTTTCGAATGAATTTGGCGAGGTTGCACCCTCCATGGTGAACACCGTGGCGGCCAAGTCGTTGCAAGTACTCTTCGCAACGCTCGCTATCCACTATGTCGTCTCAGGCAAGAACGCGATGGGTGCCGGCGTGCGCGGCACTTACTCAATCGTCATTTTTGCTGTTGCATTCCTGATGTTGCTTGGCATCGGAATCGTCTGGGCGAATGCCAGCATGCCGGAAGGAACCAAGGTTTTTACGGGTGAAACATCTTCAGCCGCACGCGCGCTCGAACAGTTTTCCGCCAGCATGGGCGTCGCCGGCGAAGCGACGGCGCAGCAGGCCGCTGGTGCAGACATTCCAGCATTGATTTCGATGCTGCGCGAAAACGAGATCCTCATCCGGCTTGTGTCGCTTGGCGTCGTGTTCGTCGTGGTGGCCTCGATTGGCGCGATCTCGCTTCACTGCGTCTTGCGCGCCTACGCGGCATGGACGGGCGCCTCGGTGTATGACCACCACAACGAGGCTGTTCTGGGGCGCCGACTGAACGCAGAATATGCGAGCTTTTCCGCCGAAGATCCGTCCCTGCGTCGCAGCTGGTTCAAGCCGCGTTCAAGCAGCGCGGGCAGTGGCAGGGTAGTCCGCTCAAGGGATGATCTGATCAGCGAGTTCGTCAAGTCATACACGGCTGGCGTTATTGACAGGCAAGTTGACCCGACTTGGTCGGAAAAGGTCGTTGCACCGCGCAGCCCCGAGGACCTCTTGCGCACAATGTCTGCTGCAGTCACCTTTGCGCAGTCCGGCGGATCCGGGCCGGGAGACGATCGCTCGACCGAAGACAACGTCAGGCAGTTTCCAGGTCGACAGTAGGTAAACGCCTGACTTGGGGAAGGAGCCCCGGTACGAACATGAGCAAAGGACGTTTCTACTGGGAGTTCGCGTGGCTGGTTCTCTCGGCCATCATCATCAGCACCACCTTCCTCATCGTCGGCTGGGCCAACGCGCAGGCGCAGGGGATGGGGTGGGACCCATACCGCCAGCTCTCTCAGCCCGCGCCGCACCTGCAACCGAAGACAATCCTCATCGGTCTCGATCTCTCGCGATCGAACCCGCTTGTCAGGGATCCTGGCTTCGCCGCACGCGTTGCCGAGAGCATCCGGCCCATGATCCTCGATCTCGCACCGCGCTCGCGGGTCATGCTGCGCTCCTTTGGCAGCTACAACGCCGACGTGAGGGGCACGATCACGCTCGACGTGACCATCGCGCCCAAGTCCGCCCGTGCCGAGGACATCAGCAACCTCGTCGCGCAAGTCATCTCTGGCATCCCGAACATGGTCAGCCAGGGCAGGTTCCAGGCGCAGCCCGACACCAACATTGTGCCCTTCCTGATGAACATGTCCCGCGTCACGAACTGCAGCGCCATGCCGACCTTCGTCATTCTCGCAACCGACGGCATCGAGGACTCGCAGGTTGCCCGGCTGAGGAGCAGCGGCGCAGCGCTCCCGCCACCTCCGGGCGCAATCTTCCCGGGCTGCGAGGAACTGCGGATGCTGGGCATCGGGCGGGGTCTGAACTCGCCCCGCGACACCGAAAGATTGATCGGCGAGTGGAACGCCTGGGCCCGACGCGCAGGCTTCCGAAACTTCAGGGCCTTCAACGAGTGGTAAGGCCAAGCCGCAAACGGATCCCCTCTGGTGTCTCCCCCTGGGCGCGCAACACCTTGAGGCTGGTTGCCTCATCCCGCTTGGCCAGCCGTTTCCCGCTCGCATCCGTGATCAGAAGGTGATGCCGATATCGCGGCACGGTCAGCCCCAGCAGAGCCTGCAGCAACCGATGCACATGCGCTGACGCAAAGAGGTCATGGCCCCGCGTCACCAGTGTGATGCCCTGGCTTGCGTCATCAACCACCACGGCCAGGTGATACGAGATCACGCCGTCCTTGCGCGCCAGCACGACATCGCCATACGTGAGCCCGTTCACGGTGATCACACCATGCTCGCCTGAAGGCCCGGCACCTGTCTCGTTGAACGTGAGCCCGCCGCCCGCCATCGTCACCGCACGCGCCGCATCAAGCCGCCAGGCATAAGGCGCGCCCGCCTCCATCCGCGCCTTCCGCTCGGCATCATGAAGCCCCCGGCACGTTCCTGCATAGAGCGGACCATCCGGCCCCTGTGGCGCGCCCACGGCCTGCGCGACCTCGGTCTCGATGTCCTTGCGTGTGCAGAAACACGGATAGACAAGCGTCATACCCATGAGCCGCTCAAGCGCCGCGAGATAGGCGGCCGTCCGCGTCGACTGCCGCCAGACCGGCTCTTCCCACGACAATCCGAGCCAGCGCAGGTCATCGAAGATCTCACTCTCGAATGCGGCCTTCGAGCGCACGCGGTCCGTATCCTCCAGGCGTACCAGGAACCGCCCGCCGCTTTCCCGCGCGATATCGGCCGCAAACAGCGCGGCATAGGCATGGCCCAGGTGCAACAAACCGGTGGGCGAGGGCGCAAAACGTGTGGTCTCGGGAACCATGAAGCCACTCTAGCCGATCGGCACGCCAATGCCTAAGTTCACGCCAGCAGCAATCCGGAGCCTCCATGACCTCGCAGCTCACAGGACCACGCCTGCCCGCCGCCAGAGGCAAGGCCGATCGCCTCGTCGTCTTCTGCCATGGCTACGGCGCAGACGGGAATGACCTCATCGGCCTCGGCCAGCACTGGCGGCGCCTGCTTCCGACGGCCGCCTTCGTCTCGCCCCACGCCCCCGAGCGCTGCACCATGTCGCCCATGGGCTACCAGTGGTTCGGCATCACGCGCCTCGACCCGGCCGAGATGGCCCGCGGCGTGGCCAAGGCCGCCCCAGTGCTGGAGGCATTCATCGATGCCGAACTCGCGCGCCTCGACCTCGACCCCTCGCGCCTCGCCCTTGTCGGCTTCAGCCAGGGCACGATGATGTCGCTGCACGTAGGCCTCAGGCGCAAACTGTCCCCGGCGGCGATCGTCGGCTTCTCGGGGCTGCTCGCGGCGGCCGAACGACTGCCCGACGAGATTGAAGCGCGCCCGCCCGTCCTGCTCGTGCATGGCGACGCCGACGAGGTGATCCCCGTCGAGGCGCT
>JBEIFU010000266.1:0-3472 GCA_040382295.1 Alphaproteobacteria bacterium | reverse complement strand
TCCGGCGTATCCTCGACCACAAGCCGGGTGCCTGCGCCCCACTCCCGCCGCTGGCGGATGGCGCTCGGGAGGATGACTTGCCCCTTGGTGGAGACCGTTGTGGTCAGCTTTTCTGCCGGGGCCATTGGGCATTTCCTCGGATGTAAGACGAAGGTAAGATGCCCCGGCAACCCTGGTTTTGCAAGGCCTGCAACAGTGATTGCCCGCAACAGTGATTGCCCGCAACGGTGATTGCCCGCAACGGTGATTGCCCGCAACGGTGATTGCCCGCAACGGTGATTGCCCGCAACAGTGATTGTCCGTGTCGGCGCCACTCGATATGTCCGTTTCCCCAGCACATGATTTGTCCTGTGTGGATGGCTCCCGGTGCGCATCAAGGGAGTTGTCGCCCGTTTCATGCGGCCGAAGCCTTATTCTGTGAGCCCTGCGGCGCTGACATTTTGACGATCACATCGCGGTCCAGGTTCAAGGCTACGGCCTCGATGGGGTTCCAGTTGCGGGTGTGACGTGACCAGCGTGCAGGTGGGCGCTCCAGCGCGTCGGAAATCTTATCCCGCCAGCGCGCGCTCACCGTCGATATGATCCACAAGATCAGCGATGCCTGGAGCATCCCCGCTGATCTCCTGGTGCGTCCTTACACGCTGGAGGGCTGCTGCTTAAATTTTACCGAGCTCATGCGGCTGTGGCGCGCCGTGGCGCGCCGACGGAGGGCGGCCTGCTTCAGCGAAGGGATCGGCGTCAGCAACACCGGCACGACCTCTTTGATCGGTCGTGCGGTGAGCGTGTTGGTTCATCGCGTGCGCTGGGCGAAAGCAAGCACGTCGCTCCTACAAGAGGCCCTCCCCCGCCCGCCTGATAAGCCCCACCCTCTGGCGGCCCGAAAAGTTGGAACCGATTTTTCCGCAGGCCGCGCCCACAGTGAACGTCTCCTGACCGAAGATTGTCTCAGGTTCCCCAGAGGCATGAAACCGGCGCGGCGATCATCCGGTCGTCGAAGCGACGCACATCTTTGCCGGTGTGAAGGACAATTCCCTGGACGAAGGCAGGCCCGGTTGCGTCGCGCAGCATACGCATCGTCTTGAACCAGTCGTAACTTACCGTGGCGCTGGCCTTGACTTCGATTGCGACGATCCGTCGATCATGACTTTCCAGAATGAAGTCGACTTCCTCGCCCCGGAGCGTCCGGAGATGATACATCGCAGGCGGGTCGGGATGAAATGTCGAAAGCCTTGCCAGCTCGCCATGGACGAAGGTCTCAAGGAGTGGTCCGAAGGCGGTGCGCTGCTCGACTGCGCCAGGCTGATAGCGGCGCAGCGCCGCTGCGAGACCGGCATCGAGGAAATGAACCTTGGGTGTTTTCGCGAGCCGGTTCAGCTCATTGCGAAACCATGGCTGTAATCGTCGCACCACATAGAGCTGCTCAAGCGCGGAAATGTAGCTGTCGACGGTTGCGCGGGCGACCTGGAGCGTCTTCGACAGATCCGAGATATTGAGAACTTCTGAAGTTCTGAAGGCGAGTTGTGACACCAGAGCCGTCATCATGTCCGGCCGCTCGATCGACATGACGTCGGCAACATCATGTTGAGCCGTCAGTGCAGCATAGGCATCGAACCACTGGCGCCGAAAGTTTGGCGGCAGGGCCACTGGCTCGGGGTACCCGCCGGCTGCGACAACCTCCTCTAACGGGCGTGCGTCACGCGCTGGCTGTGGCAGGTCTCCCCGCAAGGCCGCATCGAGAAAGCGAGGCGCCTCGCTGGTCAGTTCGGTTTGCGACAAGGGCAGGAGCACCTTGCGGACCAGCCGGCCGGTCAGCGCGTCCTGCAGCGATGACAGTGCTGACAGGTCAGCCGATCCTGTGATGAGAAACCGGCCGGGCCTGTTGTCACGGTCAACGGCAGCCTTGAGCGGCAAGATCAGTTGAGGCGCGCGCTGGATCTCATCAATGACAAGCCGCCAGTCGCCAACATCGAGAAATCCGACCGGGTCGGATCGGGCGAAGGTGAGCAGGTCTGGCTCATCCAGAGTGCGGTAGATCGCCTCTTCCCCCGCGAGAATCCGTGCAAGGGTGGATTTCCCCGATTGGCGCGGTCCCGTAATCGCGACAACGCGCATGAAGGACAAAGCCTCGACGATGGCGGGAGCAGACTGACGCGCAAACATTGCCGGCCAGATACGTAAAAATTGCCAGTGATGCAATGTAAAATTGCCAACACAGGCTTCCTGAGCGCTTGGTGAGGCGCCCCGATCGGGGACTGCGCCCGGGAAAACCGAGAGGGCGCTCAGCAAGAAAGGATAACGGCTTTCCTCCGCCCGCCCTGTAGGCCCGACGTTCTTGTGTTCTTGCTCGGCGCTGTTTGCGGGCTTTCGCCCCAAGCGCCTATCACCCCTCGTGGTCGCGTGTGGGGCTAACTTCCCCCGCCCGCCCGATAAGCCCCACAGAGCATCTGCCAGGAAAAGTGGAGACCACTTTTCCGTCCGTCCAGGATGACAACGTAGAACCCCCGTCCGGGGGGCGAAAGCAGCTTTCTCTTCTGAAGCTTTCGGCGCATTCCTGGATGCCGCCGAAAGGCAAACGGCGGGCGATCAACGAAACGCGCCCTCCGCCTGATGACGGCGCTGCTTTGCACAGACGGTGGCTTTTGAGTTTAGCGCTCACATCTGCCAGAGCAGGCTCATCGGCGCGCCCTGGATTTTCTCGCTGACCGGCGTAATCCGGTCGTGATCATGCAGGATCAGGCCACGCACGAAAAGGTCGCCTGCAGCCTGCTCCAGCTTTTTCAGCCCCGAGAAGTCCTTCATGCGCAACGTAGCGCCCGCCTTGACTTTAATGCCGACGATCCTGCCACGGTTGTCCTCCAGCACCAGATCGACTTCATCACCCTCCTTGGTTCGAAAGTGCGATATCCGGGTCCGGGTGCGGCTCCATGTCAGCTGCTTGAGGATCTCAGTGTAGGCAAAGCTCTCCGCAATCGGCCCCAAACGAACCTTGTCGAACTCGAAAGCCTCCACCGGGTCGCCGCGCAGGCTGGCCAGCAGTCCGGTGTCAATGAAGTGGATCTTTGGAGTCTTCAGCAATCGAGATAGCCGGTTGGAATGCCAGGCAGGCAGACTATCGACAAGGTAGAGCCGTTGAAGGATTGCCATATATCTCTGCACGGTCAGCGCCGAGATTTGCAGCGGGCTGGCCAGATGTGCGGCCACAGTCAGCTGGCCGGCGTGCTCTGCCAGCATCGCCATCAGCCGCGGCATCAAATGCAATTGTTCAAGATTGGCAATGTCGCGCACGTCCCTGTCGAGAACGAGGCGAAGGTAGTCCTCCAGCCACTCGCGGCGTCGCTCCGGGTCAGCTCGGGCAATCGCCTCGGGATATCCCCCGGCCAGCATTGTCTCCAGAAGGGCTGGCCCAAAAACCGGATCTCTTGGCCACAAGGGTGGGTCTCCGGCAAAAAGCCTGTCGATCATGCTTCCGGGT
>JBEIFU010000265.1:0-3484 GCA_040382295.1 Alphaproteobacteria bacterium | reverse complement strand
ACAGGGTGTTCGACCTGCAGGCGCGTATTCATCTCGATGAAATAGAATTCGCCGTTTTCATACAGGAACTCAACTGTGCCAACGCCCAGATAACCCAGCTCACCAAGCGCATCGGTCACGGTCTTGCCGATCTTGTCCCGCGCCTCTGCGTTCAGTGCCGGAGAGCCGGCTTCCTCCCAGACTTTCTGGTGCCGGCGTTGAAGCGAGCAATCCCGCTCGCCCAGGTGCACAACCTTCCCATGACTGTCGGCGAGCACTTGTATCTCGATGTGGCGCGGCAGCTGCAGATAGCGCTCAAGGTACACTGAGTCATCGCCGAAGGCTGCCTTCGCTTCGCTGCGTGCGGTCGCCAGTGCGATGGCAAGCTCGCCCTCGTCCCTGGCGACTTTCATGCCGCGACCGCCGCCGCCAGCTGCGGCCTTGACGATCAGTGGGTAACCTATTTCAGCTGCAACACGACGTGCCTCGTCGTCGGTGGTTATGCCTCCGTCCGAGCCTGGCACTACCGGGATACCCAGCCGTTTGACCGCCTTCTTTGCCTCGATCTTGTCGCCCATCAGCCTGATGTGGGACGCCTTTGGGCCGATGAACGTGATGCCGTGTTCTTCGATGATTTCCGCGAACTTGGCATTTTCCGACAGGAAGCCGTAGCCGGGGTGTACAGCCTGTGCCCCCGTGATCTCGCAGGCTGTCACGATGGCCGGGATATTGAGGTAGCTGTCACGCGCCAGGGGTGGCCCCACGCATACGCTTTCGTCCGCCATCCGCACATGCATCGCGTTGGCATCGGCGGTCGAGTGGATGGCAACGGTCTTTATTCCCATCTCATGGCATGCGCGGTTGATGCGCATGGCGATCTCGCCACGATTGGCAATCAAAACCTTGTCGAACATGCGCGTGCTTACCTGAATGGCCTATTCGATAATCATGATTGGTTCGCCGTACTCGATCGGCTGGCCATCGGCCACGATGACCTGGACGACACGACCGGATCTCGGGGCAGGGATCTGGTTCATCGTTTTCATCGCCTCGATGATGAGAAGCGTTTGTCCCTCTTTCACTGTATCGCCAACTTTCACGAAAGCTGCGGCGCCGGGAGATGGCGCGAGGTAGGCGGTTCCAACCATGGGGGACGTTACCAGGCCCGGATGCGCGGTGTCCGCCGGTTTCGCGGGGACAGCCGCCACGGGCGCGGCAGGGGCTGCTTGAGAGCTGGCAGGCTGGGGGATGGCGGTCACGGCCGATACACTGATGCTTCGGGCCACGCGGACCCTGAAGCCGGACTTCTCGATCTCGATCTCGGTCAAACCGGTTTCTTCGAGAATACCGGCAAGCTCGCGAATGAGCCGCGATTCGACGGGATCGGCGGATGGCTTGCTGTCTTTACTCATGATTGTCCTTTGGAGACGCCGCCCGTTTCGACGGCCTTGAGGAGTTTGGCGAGCGCCTCGACAGCCATGTCATAGCCTTGTGCGCCGAGGCCGCAAATCAGGCCAGTCACTGCCGGGGAGACGTAGGAGACATGTCGAAAAGCTTCCCGCCTGTAGGGGTTCGAAAGATGCACCTCGATTGCCGGTTGCCCGAATGATTTGAGGGCATCGTGCAGCGCTACGGAGGTGTGCGTATAGGCCCCTGCGTTGAGAATCAATGCCGAAGCGGCGTGCCGCGCTTCCTGAACCCAGTCTACGAGTTCGCCCTCGTGGTTGGTCTGTCGAAATTCGATGGTTAAGCCCAGGGCTCCGGCACGGTTCCGGCAATTTTGCTCGATATCTTTCAGGGTCACGTGGCCATAAATTTCCGGTTCGCGTTCACCCAGAAGATTGAGGTTGGGTCCATTGAGGACGTAAATTGGCTTCGGTTTCAGCATGGAACGCGGATCATGTTAACGCCACGGGTTCGTGTTATACCGCCAGTCGCCGGCCGGAGAAAGAACGCTCGTTCACCGTGGTTTCCGATGCCGCCTGGGACAAGGATCCAAATTTCGGAAATGAGAGGCCCGCCGTGTCGATTACCGTCAGATTGAACGGGAAGGAGCATCTTCTGGACTCTCCGGTAACCGTAGCGCAGTTAATCGAGCGACTCGGACTTGACCGCAAGAAGGTAGCCATTGAGCGCAATCTCGAGATTGTTCCCCGTTCCATCCATGAAGCCACTTTGGTCAACGATGGAGACCGGCTTGAAATTGTCAGTTTTGTTGGTGGCGGCTGACGCAGGAGCGATGAGACCATGACCGGTAGTGAGGATAGCTGGACGGTTGCTGGCCGAACCTTTCAGTCGCGGCTGATCATCGGCACAGGCAAGTACAAGGACTATGCGCAGAACGCGGCAGCTCTGGCCGCATCAGGAGCGCAGATCGTCACGGTCGCCCTGCGTCGGGTGAATGTCAGCGATCCGGCAAGCCCTCGCCTGGTCGATTTCATCGATCCCGCGAAATACACCTACCTGCCAAACACGGCTGGCTGCTACACCGCTGAGGATGCCATCCGTACGCTGCGCCTGGCTCGCGAGGCGGGTGGCTGGAACCTCGTTAAACTCGAGGTGTTGGGCGATCGCAAAACCTTGTACCCCGACATGATCGAGACCCTTCGTGCAACAGAAGTGCTGATCAAGGACGGCTTCGACGTCATGGTCTATTGTTCGGATGATCCGTTGATGTGCAAGCGCCTGGAAGAAGCGGGCGCAGCGGCCATCATGCCGCTCGCTGCCCCGATTGGTTCGGGGCTAGGCATCCAGAACCCGGTGAATATTCGGCTGATCATTGAGGCGGCCAGGGTCCCCGTGCTTGTGGATGCGGGTGTGGGGACGGCGTCGGATGCCGCCATTGCGATGGAACTTGGGTGTGATGGGGTTTTAATGAATACCGCGATTGCCGAGGCGAGGGACCCGGTCATGATGGCATCGGCGATGAAGGCGGCCGTTGAGGCTGGCAGGTTGTCCTATCGTGCCGGGCGCATGAAGAAGAAGCTCTACGCCGACCCCTCGTCTCCCCTGGCAGGGTTGATTTGACCTATTTCGACTTGCTGGCCCGCTCGCGCGCTGCGGCGACCGCTTCCTTGAGTTCCGACAGGGGCAGTGGGCCTGCATAAGGTGTCTCGCCAACATAAAAGGTTGGCGTGGCATCGACGCCGAGGTTTTCCGCGAGCGTGTGGTTGCGCCGGATGATCTCTGCGATCTGCTGTGACTCCATGTCGTAATTCAGTTTTGCCATGTCCAGGCCAACTGTCTTTGCTGTCGCCATGATGCTGTTCGGCGTGACTTCGTCGGCCCGCATCATGGCGAGATGGAAGTCCCAGTACTTGCCTTGCTGGTTTGCTGCCAGCGCTGCGCGGGCTGCAAGCTCGGACTCCTGCGAAAGTATAGGGAACTCCTTCATGATCAAACGGACGTTTCCATCCTGCTTGAGTAGCTGCGCGAGCTCCGGCATCAGGCGGCGACACGGGCCGCAGCGATAGTCGAAGAATTCAACGATCGTTACGTCGCCCTT
>JBEIFU010000264.1:0-3498 GCA_040382295.1 Alphaproteobacteria bacterium | reverse complement strand
TCTTGCCCTTGACATCCACACCTTCATAGTCGTTCCAGCCATATTCTGGCGCGTTGACACCGTAGCCGACAAACACCAGGTCAGAACCCGAAACCTCCTGCTCGGTTTTGTCAAAGCGGGGGGTCCAGAATGCAACCTCGTAGCCCGACTTCAAACGACGTGTGCCTTTAGGGCCAGTGATCTCGAATGATGAAGCAGACGGTTTCAGTTCGATGGCAACTCTGGAAACAGGCTGGAAATAGCTTCCATTATTGCCGGGCTCTAGCCCGACGCGCTTCATTTCCTCCGCGATCCAGGCCGCCGCCGCCTCGCCTTCCGCGGTACCAGGTCCACGCCCGCCAAAGCGATCATCGGAGAGCGCCTTGACGCGGGCAGCGTAGTCTGCCGCTGTGATGGTGGCCTCAGTTTCCGTGTGGCCGGGGTAGTCCTCGCCGTCGCTGCCGAGTGAGGATTTCTCGACGGGTGCGCAGGCAATGCTGGTAGCAATGACAAGCGCAGCCGCCAGCGCCGTTGTCGTGGTCTTGTGCATGATGAGCGTCAACCCGTCACAGAGGAATATTATCGTGCTTCTTCCAAGGCATCTCGACACGCTTGTTGCGCAGCGAACGAAGGCCTCGGGCAATGCGACGACGCGTGCTGTGTGGCATGATGACTTCGTCAAGATATCCGCGCTGGGCGGCCACGAAGGGATTCAGGAAACGCTCCTCGTACTCACGCGTGCGCTCGGCGATCTTGGCGGGATCGTTGATGTCGGCGCGGAAGATGATCTCGACGGCGCCCTTCGCGCCCATGACTGCGATCTGGGCTGTCGGCCAGGCATAGTTGATATCGGCGCGCATATGCTTGGAGGCCATGACGTCATAGGCGCCACCAAACGCCTTGCGCGTGATGCAGGTGATCTTTGGGACGGTTGCCTCGGTGAAGGCGAAGAGCAGCTTTGCCCCGTGCTTGATCAGACCACCATATTCCTGCGCAGTACCCGGCAGGAACCCCGGCACATCGACGAAGGTGACAAGCGGGATATTGAAGCAGTCGCAGAAGCGGACAAATCGGGCAGCCTTGCGGCTGGCGTCACTGTCGAGCACACCAGCCAGCACCATGGGCTGATTGGCGACGAAGCCGACGGTCGAGCCCTCGATCCGTCCGAAGCCCGTGATGATGTTCTTTGCAAAATTCTCCTGGATCTCGAAGAAATCGCCCTCATCGGCAACCTTCAGGATCAGCTCCCTCATGTCGTAGGGCTTGTTCGGATTTGAAGGGATCAGCGTATCGAGCGAAACGTCATCCTTGTCGACGTCCTGGAACGAAGGCCAAGAGGGCGGCTGCTCGCGGTTCGACGTGGGCAGGAAGTCGATTAGCCGGCGCATCTGCAGCAGGCATTCGATGTCGTTATCGTAGGCGCCATCGGCGATCGATGACTTGGTTGTATGGATCTTTGCTCCGCCCAACTCCTCGGCTGAGACGACTTCGTTGGTCACGGTCTTCACAACGTCCGGGCCCGTCACGAACATGTAGGACGTGTCGCGCACCATGAAGATGAAGTCCGTCATGGCAGGCGAATAGACGTCACCACCCGCGCAAGGGCCCATGATGATGCTGATCTGCGGGATGACACCCGAAGAGAGCACGTTGTTCGCAAAGACTTCGCCATAGCCAGCAAGCGCGTCCACGCCCTCTTGGATGCGGGCGCCACCCGCGTCGAAGACGCCGATGACCGGCGCGCCGTTGCGTAAAGCCATCTGCTGGATCTTGACGATCTTCTGGGCGTGCGCAGCAGAGAGCGAGCCGCCGAATACGGTGAAGTCCTTCACGAACAGATAGACAAGACGACCATTGACGGTGCCCCAGCCCGTGACCACACCGTCTCCGGGGACCCGGTTGGCTTCCATGCCGAAATCGGTCGAACGATGCTCGACGAAGGTGTCGAATTCCTCGAACGAGCCTTCATCAAGCAGGATGTCGAGACGCTCGCGGGCTGTCAGCTTTCCGCGGGCATGCTGCGCGTCGATACGCTTCTCCCCACCGCCAAGTTGCGCGGCGGCGCGGCGCCGCTCGAGTTCGCGGATGATTTCGTGCATCTTCTTGGTCCCCGGCCGGCCCGGGACGGGCCTGACTCATCCCGGCTAATCTGCACAGATCATGAGAGTGTGCAATGCAGAAAATCCCGGTTTTCCGGGACTTTCGCCAAGGTCAGCTCCGCAAAAGGACCAGGATCCGCGCGGCCAGCGCAAGCTCGTCTTGCCTGTTTTTCCTTACGGCTGCCGCCTCTGCATCAACGCCCCAGCGCTCGGCCTGGTAGTCCTCGTCGATACGCGAGAGGCTCAGGAGCGCGTCTGCACCCAGCAGTCCCCGCCCAAAGGCGAGGCCCAGTATGGCCGAGCCCGAGATCGTGATCGCCGGGTGGAGCGCTGTCAGTGCGAAATTGTCGAACGCGTCGATGGCGCGCCGTGTCGCCTCGATCGCCTGCGGCTCCTGCTCCACGTGCACGATACCCGTTTCCGTGCGCAAGCTGACGCCAAGGTCACGGGATGCCCACTCAAGCCAGGGATCCCACGCCTTCACCTGACGCTCGACGAGTTCACGGGGTGAGGCGGCTCGATAGCATAGCAGGTCGGAGCCCGCGAAACGGCTGAGCTCTTCCACGACTTCGGCGCGTCGCGCCTCGATCTTGTCCAGCGCCGTGTTCACCGCCTTGGTCAGGACCATCGTGGACAGGTCGAGTTGCTCGCCTTGCGCGTCCCATTCAGCCGCAAGAGCTTGCGCCAGAGCACGGGTTGGCACGACCTGAGGCTTGCCGCCGGGTGTTCGCAACGGTCGCTCGTCGAGGCGGACGCTATAGGGCGCGTCCTGCGCGGCTGTGGCTGTCTTGTAGAAGCGCTTCGCGCCCGGTTTCAGCATGTGTCAGGATCTCTTGCGTCGCGCGTTCAGGAAGGCGCGCCGCGCGTCGGAGAGGCCGTCATGGGTCCCCAGCTTCCGCGCCGGCGGATCCTTCCAGAGGCCATCTCCGATTTCGCGATTGCGCTTCGGATGCAAGGGATAGAAACCCTTCGAGCGACTGCGCGAGGCTTCTCCCACCACGATCAATCGCGCCGGTGCCTGCGTGTTGTTGATGAAGCAATGCGATATGCCCGTCCTGTCCGGAAAGCCAACGCCATCGCCGGGTGCGAGCCGATGCAGGTAGCCGTCGATCCACGCGTCCGGCGTGCCTTCGACCACAAAGACGAACTCTTCCTCGTCGAACTCGGCATGCGGCCATGAGGAGCGGCGACCGGGGCGCAGGAGATCATGCGAGGCCCCGACCCGTGTCAGGCCCAGCGGAACCGTCAGGCGCGACCAAGCCCCCATGACCTCGTCATCGCCAGGATAAGGCGCCTTCTCGATGACCGAGGTCGTCCAGTCGACCATGCAGGCGGGCTTGCGCGTCGTGCGCCACGACGACGGCATCGGGCGTCCGCGCACCTTGTCGGGCAAGCCATCATGGGGGCCAAGCTTGCGCGC
>JBEIFU010000263.1:0-3518 GCA_040382295.1 Alphaproteobacteria bacterium | reverse complement strand
TGTGGGCGGGGGCTGCGGGTGCTGCCCTGGCAGGAAGCGATCTTTGGCCTGTCATCGTGGTGGCGGCCGTGGGCTTTCTCAGCATTGTCTGGCGCGCAAGCCCGACGCGGATCACTCGCTGAAGACGAGGGCAATTCCGTTTGTTGCCTCTGCCGGAACGATGATGCAGTCGCGCTGCTCATCATGTGGCACGCGTCCCATCGAGAGCATCGCGCTGGCGGCATCCAGTTCGTTTACACGCAGGCGGAGTGCCAGAAGCCCATCGGGGGGTGCGGCTGCGAGAGCCTTGGTCCCGAGACGTTGCTCAAGGGTGGCGCGGGTGGACAAGGTGATCCGTGTGTTGCGCGGTTCAACGGGTGCGAGGTGGCGTGAAGCTGAAGTCGCATCTTCCGTGGCGAGCATCAGCTCCGACACCGCCGTGGCGCCGCTTGGATGCAGCATCCATTCGTGTCGTGCCCGCGTGAGTTCGGGGGTCAGGTGGGTGCAGACGAATTGCATGGTGCCGGGGAAATCCAGCTTCGGCAGCATCACATTGCGGAAGCGCACCATGCTGCGCTGCCCGTCGAGGTCGAGCGGCCGGGCGAGATCGTTTGGATCCTCGGCTTCCATGCCTGCTGCACGCAAGGCGGCGCAGGCCCGGTCGGCGTCGTCCGCGCCCCAGGCAATGCCCATGCCACCTTCGCCGCGCGTGCGAACGCTCTCGGCGAGCCTTCCTTGTGCGCCCGTTTCGTCGACGATGCCCAGAAGCTCGACATAGCTGTCGGGGAACATGATGCAGTGATTGCCCGTGCCCTTGCCCGCATGCAGGCCGCGGGGCGTGAGCGTCAGGCCAAGCTTTCGCCACGCTGAGGCTGCGGCCTCAAGGTTCCTGACGGCGACAATCACGTGATCCAGGCGATCGAGCGGGGCCATGGCGGGATCAGATCGTGCGTGTGGCATCGATCAGCCATGCCTTGGCGCTGCTGTCGAGGCCGGGGGCGATCTTCCCACGCACGCGGGCGTGATAGTCGTTCAGCCACTTGCGTTCGGCATCCGACAGCATGCCGGGCTCGACGAGGTTGAGGTCGATGGGGGCCAGCGTGATGGTTTCGAATTCCATCATTCTGCGGTCGCCGCCGACATCCTTGGGCTCGGTGACGACGATCAGGTTCTCGATCCGGATGCCGTAGTGGCCGACCTTGTAGTAGCCCGGTTCGTTCGAGATGATCATGCCGGGCCGCAGGGGCACGTTGACCTGCTTCTTGGAGATGTTCTGCGGGCCTTCGTGGACGCTCAGATAGGCGCCAACGCCGTGGCCCGTGCCGTGATCGTAGTCGTAGCCGCCTTCCCAGAGTGCCATGCGGGCGAGCGTGTCGAGCTGAACGCCTGTCGTTCCTTCGGGGAAGCGGGCACGGGCGAGGGCAATGTGCCCCTTGAGCACGCGGGTGAAGCGGTCCTTCATCTCCGGCGAGGGCGTCCCGACGACGATGGTGCGTGTCACGTCAGTCGTGCCGTCGAGATACTGGCCGCCTGAGTCCACAAGGTAGATCTCGCCGGCGCGCAGCTTGCGGTTCGATTTGGCCGTGACGCGGTAATGCGGCAGGGCTGCATTGGGGCCGGCGCCGGAGATGGAGCCGAAGCTCAGGTCCTTGAGGATCCCGGTCTCGAGGCGGAAATTCTCGAGCACACGGCAGGCCTCGATCTCGTCCACTCCGCCCTTCGGGGCTTCGACTGCAAGCCAGGCGAGGAACTTCGAGACGGCGATGCCGTCGCGCTCGTGGGCGCGTCTTGTGCCGGCGAGTTCAGTGGCGTTCTTGCAGGCCTTTGGCAGGAGGACCGGGTCATTCGCGCGCTGGATCGTGGCGCCTGCGTCCTTCAGGCGGTCGAAGAGCCAGGCTGCGGCGGTTGCTGGGTCGATCTGGACCTTGCGGCTCTTGAGGGTGGCCAGGTGGGGGCCGAGTTCGGCCTGTGGCCGCACCGTGACCTTGTTGCCCAGCCATTCGTCGAGGCCGGGGGTGAACTTCCTGCGGTCGATGAAGAGGTCGACATGCGCGTCACTGCCGAGGATCGCGTAGGCGTGCGGGAAGGGCGTGTGGGGTACGTCGCTACCACGGATGTTCAGGAGCCAGGCAATCGACTCGGGCAGGGTCAACATGGCGGCATCCGCGCCGGCCTTGCGCAGGCCCTCGGCGATGCGCTCGCGCTTGGCTTCTGCGGTTTCACCGGCGTGCTCGAGCGGGTGGGCCGAGACGGTACCCATCGGCGGGGCGGGTTGGTCTTCCCAGACGGCGTCGAGGGGATTGTCCGTGCACGGAACAAGTGTGCCGCCGGCCTTTGCGACGGCGGATTGCAGTGCCTCGACGCCCGAGGCCGTGTGCATCCACGGGTCGTAGGCCAGCTTGCCGCCCCTGGGCAGGTTGTCGGCAACCCAGTCCGGTGGCGGCTCGTCCATCAGCGACCGGTACTCGAAGGCCTTGCCGTCGACCTGCTCGGGTGTCTGCACGGTGTAGCGGCCGTCGGTGAAGATGGCGGCCTTGTCGAGGAGGACGACGGCCACGCCGGCCGATCCGGTGAAGCCCGTCAGCCAGGCGAGGCGTTCGGCCCGCGGGGGGACATATTCGCCCTGGTATTCATCGGCGCGCGGGACGACGAAGCCGTCGAGGCCGCGGCGCTTCAGTTCGGCGCGAAGGGCTGCCAGGCGCGGGGCGCCCTGCAGGGGTGAGGTTGTCTCGTTGAAAGACTGGAACTTGGTCTGGTGCAGCATGGGGCCGGAGCCTAGTCGGGGGACGGGTCGGGCTCAAGTGGCCGGTTGGTGCCTCGAGGGCTGATCCGGGGTGGTTGTGGCGGGTTCCGGCGGCGAAGCGGATACCCTGAAGGGGTGGTGTTACAAATTCATCGTTGCGATGCGCTCGGCATGGCAGAAGTGGCCCGCAAATCCGGGCTGACGCGGGAGAGCCTCTACAAGGCGCTGAGCGAGAAAGGCAACCCTGCCTTTGCGACCGTGCTGCGGGTGATGGATGCGATGGGCTTGCACCTTTCCGTGATGCCGCGCGCGGAGGTGCGCAAGGCGGCGCGTCGGCTCACGGCCGCTCGAGGATCAGCGTGATCCAGCCTTCGAGGGCTGAGCGGCGGCGAATGCGGAAGCCGAAGCTGCGGGCGATGGAACAGATGCCGAGGGCCTGTTCGTCGAGAATGCCGGAGAGGATCACGTTGCCGCCCGGTGCGGTGTTGGCCCATATGCCGGGCATCAGCTTCATCAGGGGGCCGGCGAGGATGTTCGCGAAGATGAGGTCGTAGGGCGCGTTGTCGGCGATCAGGCGCGAGCGGAAGCCGCTGGCGGTCTCGGCGCGCAGCCATGGGGACGCGCGGTTGATGCGGGCGTTCTCCAGCGTCTTGGCGGTGGCGAGTGGGTCGATATCGGTGGCGACGACTGGCCGGTGCAGCAGGCGGGCAAAGGCCAGGCCCAGCACGCCGGTGCCGCAGCCGAGGTCGAGGGCGTTGCGAAAACTGCGGCGCCTCGCGAGTGTCTCGAAGGCGAG
>JBEIFU010000262.1:0-3561 GCA_040382295.1 Alphaproteobacteria bacterium | reverse complement strand
TGGGGACACTGTACACGCATCTCGCCCGCGTGAACCCGCAGGCAGGCCTGATCGGGAGCGAGATGCTTGCCGTCTTCTCGGGACCGCATGCCTATGTCTCGCCGTCGTGGTATCTGGAGCGCACCATCAACGTTCCGACCTGGAACTACATGGCGGTGCATTGCCGTGGCATAGCCGAGGCCTATGAAGGGCCTGCGGTCGAGTTGCTCGCGACCATGTCCGATCACTACGAGAAGGGTCGATCGCAGGGGTGGCATATCGGCGAACTTGATGGGCGTGCACGCGACAGCCTCGCGCGGGGCGTCGTTGCGTTGCGCCTGCAGATCACCCATATCGACGGCAAGGCGAAGCTTTCGCAGAACAAGCCTGCTCCCGAGCGCGAGCGGGTCATATCCGGACTGAAGGCGGACGGTGCCCATGGCATGGCTGCCCTCGTGCAATCGACCATCACCCGTGTTTGAATATCGAGGAACGGAGGACTGACAATGACAGACTGCTTCATCTACGACACCGTGCGTACGCCGCGCGGCAAGGGCCGCAAGGACGGCGCGCTGCACGAAGTGACTGCGCTCGAGCTTGGCACGCAGGTGCTCAAGGCCGTGCGCGATCGCAACAACCTCGACACCAAGGTCGTCGATGACGTCGTGTTCGGCTGTGTCGATCCGGTGGGCGAGCAGGGCTCGAACATTGCGCGCATCGCCGTGCTCAATGCCGACTATGCGGAGACGACGGCGGGCGTGCAGATCAACCGCTTCTGTGCCTCGGGGCTGGAGGCCTGCAACATGGCGGCGGCGCAGGTGATGTCGGGACAGTCGGACATGACGATCGGCGGCGGTGTCGAGTCGATGAGCCGCGTGGGCATGGGTGCCTCAGGTGGCGCGTGGGCGACGGATCCGTCGATCGCGATCAAGAGCTATTTCGCCCCGCAGGGCATCGGCGCCGACCTGATCGCGACGATCGAGGGCTTCTCGCGCGATGACGTCGACGCCTATTCGGTCGAGAGCCAGAAGCGCGCGGCGAATGCCTGGAAGAACGGCTACTTCAAGAAGTCCGTCGTGCCGGTGAAGGACATCAACGGCCTGACGATCCTCGACCGTGACGAGCACATGCGCGCCGACACGACGATGCAGTCGCTGGCCGCGCTGCAGCCCTCGTTTGCGATGCCGGGAGAGTTCGCCTTCGACGCGGTGGTGCAGCAGCGCTATCCGGAAGTCGAGGCGCTGAACCACGTGCACCATGCCGGCAATTCGTCAGGCATTGTGGATGGTGCGGCGGCGGTGCTGATGGGCACGAAGGAAGCGGGCCGCGCGCAGGGACTGAAGCCGCGTGCGCGCATCCGTGGCTTTGCCTCGATCGGCTCTGAGCCCTCGATCATGCTGACGGGTCCGTCCTATGTCACCGAGAAGGCGCTCAAGCGCGCCGGCATGACGGTGAAGGACATCGACCTGTTCGAGCTGAATGAAGCCTTTGCGTCGGTGGTGCTGCGCTTCATGAAGGTGCTCGACATCCCGCATGACAAGATCAACGTGAATGGCGGCGCGATCGCGATGGGCCATCCGCTGGGTGCGACAGGGGCGATGATCCTCGGCACGGTGCTCGACGAGCTGGAGCGGCGCAACCTGAACACGGCGCTGGTCACGCTTTGCGTGGGTGCGGGCATGGGTACGGCGACGATCATCGAGCGCGTCTGATACCAGGACACCAAAGGTCATACACACCCCTCCGTCTGCGGCGTTGCCGCAGACACCTCCCCCGCGGGGCGGGGGAGGAGCACAAGGACTGAAGAACATGGAACTCAAGGTATTCAAGTGGAATCAGGATGCTGACGGGATCGTGACCCTGACGTGGGACGATCCGGAGCGCAGCATGAATGTGCTTTCGAACAAGGCGATGGCCGATATCGCGGCAGTGATCCAGAAGGTTGCGGCTGACGCGGCGGTGAAGGGTCTCATCATCACCTCCGGCAAGGCGAATGGCTTCTGCGCCGGTGCGGCGCTTGACGAGATGGAGAGCGGGGCCGCCGGTGTCGGTGCGCCGAAGAGCGAGGAAGAGCGCGTCAGGCAGCGCTATGAGGGCGTGCTGCAGTTCAACATGCTGCTTCGCAAGCTCGAGACGTGCGGCAAGCCGGTGGTTGCGGCCATCAATGGTCTTGCGCTTGGCGGCGGGCTCGAGGTGACGCTGGCTTGCCATTACCGCGTCGTGGCTGACAATCCGCGCATCCAGCTGGGCCTTCCGGAATCGAAGGTCGGCCTGCTGCCGGGTGGCGGGGGTACGCAGCGCCTGCCGCGCCTGATGGGTGCGCAGGAGGCCATGGGCCTCATCATGCAGGGCAACTCGCTTGACCCGAAGACGGCACTGGCCAAGAAGGTCGTGCACAAGGTTGTCCCTGCCGAGGAACTGATTGGCGAGGCAAAGCGCTGGATCAAGGAAACGCCCAGCGCCGTGCAGCCCTGGGACAAGAAGGGCTTCGAGGTTCCCGGTGGCCTGCCGAACGACAAGAGCGCGTCGACCGTGTTCACGATGGGAAATGCGCTCTATCGCAAGAACTCGTTCAACAACTATCCGGCGCAGCGCTACATCCTGTCGTGCGTGTATGAGGGCCTGCAGGTCCCCATCGATGCGGGCCTCAGGATCGAGGCGCGTTACTTCACGAAGCTCCTGATGGATCCGGCCTCGCGCAACATGATCCGTTCGCTGTTCCTGTCAATGCAGGACCTCGGCAAGGGTGCGCGGCGTCCGGCCAATGTGGCGGCGACGACGGTCAAGAAGCTGGGTGTGCTGGGCGCGGGCATGATGGGTGCGGGCATTGCTTATGTGTCGGCGCAGGCCGGCATGGAGGTGGTTCTGCTCGACACCACGCAGGAAGCGGCTGACAAGGGCAAGGCCTACTCGACGAAGCTGCTCGATGGGCAGATTGCGAAAGGCCGCTCGACGCCTGAGAAGAAGGAGAAGCTCCTCTCGCTGATCAAGGCGACGACGAGCTATGAAGAGCTCAAGGGTTGCGATCTCGTGATCGAGGCGGTGTTCGAGAACCGCGAGATCAAGGCGGACGTGACGAGGAAGGCCGAGGCGCAGCTGACCGACAAGGCCGTGTTCGGATCGAACACGTCGACCCTGCCGATCTCGGGTCTTTCGGAAGCCAGCGTGCGTCCGGAGAACTTCGTTGGCATCCACTTCTTCTCGCCCGTCGACAAGATGCAGCTGGTCGAGATCATCACCGGCAAGAAGACCGGCGACTATGCGCTGGCCATGGCAGTCGACTATGTGAAGCAGATCAAGAAGACGCCGATCGTGGTCAACGACTCGCGCGGCTTCTACACGTCGCGCTGCTTCGGCACCTATGTCGCCGAAGGGCAGGAGATGCTGGCGGAAGGCATCACGCCGGCGCTGGTCGACAATGTGGGTCGCATGACGGGCATGCCGCGCGGGCCGCTCGAGCTTGCCGATGACGTGGCGCTTGACCTTGCCTACAAGGTGCGCGAGCAGACGAAGAAGGACCTCGGCGACAAGTACGAGGCGGGTCCTGCCGACACGCTGATCGAGAACATGGTCGCCAAGCTT
>JBEIFU010000261.1:0-3561 GCA_040382295.1 Alphaproteobacteria bacterium | reverse complement strand
GAAGAGGGTGCCCCATTGCCGGAGGATGCCACCGGCAATGAAGACGCCGCCGCGGGCGCCGAAGGCCAACGCCAGGCTGCCGGCGGTGCTGCCCAGCATCGCGGTGAAGGTGGCTACGGCTTCGGTTGCGAGCGGGTCGCTGTCGGCGTGCGCTGCGCGGGCGATGTCCGCGGCCATCGGTCTTTCGCGGAAGGCCCTTCCATCGAGGGCAGCGATCGCGAGGTAGAGATTTTCGAGGCCTGGACCCGACAGGACGCGTTCGAGCGCCACGTGGCCGAACTGACGCATGAGCTGGAACATGATCGCCAATTCCCGATCAGTGTTGCAGGCGAGGTCGGCATGCCCGCCTTCGCCAGGGTTGGTGATCCAGTTACCCTTGCCATCCTGAATCGTGCAAGCAATGCCGAGGCCCGTGCCTGGGCCGAGGGCGAGCATTGTTGCCCCGGGCTCTGCTGTGGTTCCGCCGATCTGTTCCAGGTCAGCCGGTTGCAGCGAGGGCAAGGCGCGGGCTATGGCGGCGAAATCATTCATCAGGATCGTATGCGCTGCGCCTGAGGCCTTGCGCAGGATGTCCTGGCTTAGCGACCACGTCCCGTTCGTGAGCGCAAGATGACCGTGGACGAGGGGGCCTGCCGCACAAACGGCCAGGGCTTCGGGTGGTGCTACAAGGCCGGCGGTCTCACGATAGGCTGCCAACACCTGATCGAGGTCATCGTAGATGCTCGTGAGCCATGATTCCCGATTTTCGATTCTGCTGTCCGGAGACAGGGTGGCCAGGCGGATGTTCGTGCCACCGATGTCGGCGAGGATCGCGTAAGTCATGCATCCAGCCCTTCGGGCGGTCGACGAGCGGGCATCGTGATTCGGAACGTTGTGCCGTTGGGCCCAGAGGCCTGAAGTTCAACGTCTCCGCCATGGGCGCGGGCGAGTTCGCGCGCGATCGCGAGGCCGAGGCCGTTGCCACCTGTGCGGCCATGTCCCGCGAAAGGCTTGAACAAATACGGGATCACCTTTTTCGGGATACCGGGCCCGGTATCGGTCATATCGATGGTCACGCGGTTATTGTCGGCCGTGGCTGCGGTCAATGTGATCGTCGCCTCGGGGGTGGGTTCGAGAGCCTGAACGGCGTTGCGGCCGAGATTGACGAGGATACGAAGCATCTGGTCGGGATCAGCATGGACCGTTATGCCTGTCGGAATGCGGTTCATCCAACGAATGGTGCGCTTGCTTGCTGCCAGCGAGGCTTCCATAGCTTCTTCCGCCAGCGGCAGCAGGTGGATGAGTGTTGGGGCTGGTGGCGCTTCATCGGCCTTGCCATAGCGCAGGGTGTTGTTGGCGAGGCTGATCGCCCTGTCGATTGACTGGACGAGCCGAGGGGCGAGGGCGGTAACGTTCGGGTCGCTGCTGGATGCTAGCCGATCCGATGTCAGCTGCGCGGTCGAGAGGATGTTCCGCAGGTCGTGCTGAATGCGTGCGACCGCAGCGCCCAGGGCGGCGAGGCGTTCCCGCTGCCGCAGTGCCTGACGCAACTCGATCTGCATGCCGGACAAAGCGCGTTCGACCTGACCGATCTCGTCCGCGCGGGACGATGGCTTCAATGTCCGCTGTGCGTCCTCTGGCTGCTCCTGGAAGGCGAGCATGGATTGGCTGAGGCGCTTCATGGGCCGGACAAACAGGAAATACAGGGCCCAGAACACCAGCGCCGATGTGATGAAGGCGATGACGAAGGACAGGTAGAGCAGGCGTTCGCTGTAGTTCAGCATGTCTTCACGAATGGGGCCTTCGTTCACGAGGATCTCAATGGCCTCGCCACCGGTCGCACCGGGGTTGCCGATGATGCGCAGCACGCGTGGGCCCGGATTGAGCAGCGTGTCCATGCCGCGCCAGACAAGATCGGTCCAGACGGGGGCACGCAGGTCTACGGTTGTGTCGGGTTCCGGCATGATGATCTCGCCGAGATAGACCTCGCGTCTGCCATTCCTCACGACGGCGATGCGCCTGATGCCAGCGCTGGTGAGGAGTTCAACGCGCAAAGTATCGTAGAGACCGTTCTGTCCCATTTCGTCGAGCGCTGTTACGGCGACCTGGGCGCTGGACACGCGGTTTGATACGAGGTCGAGGTAGTGGCGCGCTGCCGATGGCAGGTAGATGACCATCTGGGCTACCAGCACGAACAGCGATGTGAAGAACAGCAGGCGGCCGGACAGGCTTGCCACGAGGTTCCGGTAGAAGAAAGCCCTAATCATTCCAAACACGGATGCCATTGGTGCCAGGATACCTAGCACAGGGTGAGAAGTCTCGCGACGAGATATGGCGCGTCAGGGTCTTGGATTGAAGAGGGACAGGATCTTAACCACGGCTCGCGTGGTGCGCGAGAACAGTGTCGGCGTAAAGTATGCGCCAGCGGCCCGCTTTGAGACCTCGGCCAGTGTCGGGTAGGGGACGATCAGGCCGGCGATGGCGCTGAGTTTCATCTTCTGGCTGATCGCCATCACCCAGGGCAGGATGAGCTCGCCTGCATGGGCTCCGACGATTGTTGCCCCTACCGGACGTCCTCTAACGATCACGATCTTCGCAAAGCCGCGGGTCTCACGGCTGGCTTGTGCCCTGTCATTGTCGTGCAGTGGCCAGCGCGCAATGCGAACGGGCAGTCCTTTCGCGCGAGCTTGATGTTCGGTCATGCCTGCCTGGGCAAGCTCCGGGTCCGTGTAGGTGCACCAGGGCAGGGACGCATAGTCAACCTTTGCGGGCGCCTTGAACAGGAGGCGGCGCACGAGGAGGCCTGCGTGGTAGCCTGCCACGTGGGTGAATTGCGGACCACCTGCCACGTCGCCGATGGCGAAGATCCTGCTGTTGGATGTGCGCAGGCCGGTGTCGACCTCGATTCCCTGCTGCGTGTAACGCACGCCTGCTGCCTCGAGGTTCAGGCCCTCCACATTCGGCCTACGTCCTGCGGCGAGGAGGAGGTGCGATCCCTCGAGGGTCTCGCTCTTGCCGTTGGTACTGATTGTTACGGCGACGCTTTCGCCATCGCGGGCAATGGCGGTGACGGTTGTGTTCTCTCGTATGTCCACGCCGTCGGCGATGAGGGCTTCGCGAACGACCTTGACTGCGTCGGGATCGTCCTTCGGCATGAGGGTGCGGCCTTCGAGCAGCGTCACATTTGCCCCGAGGCGCCGGTGGGCTTGCGCCATCTCAACGCCAATGGGGCCGCCCCCGATGACAAGGAGGTGCTGTGGCAGGGTTGTGTTGTCGAAGACGGTCTCGTTGGTCAGGAAAGGTGTGTCGGCGAGGCCCGGGATTGGAGGTTTGAGCGCGCGGGATCCCGTCGCGATCACGAAGTAGCTCGCGCGAATGCGCAGGCCTGCGGCCTCGATTTCGGCTGGGCCCGTGAAGCGGGCCTCGCCCTTGATGACCCTCACGCCCAGTTTTTCGAACCGTTCGACCGAATCATTTGGTTCGATGGCGGCGATGACCTGTTTGACGTGGCGCACGACGGAAGGGAAGTCGACGCCGGGTTCACTGGTCGTGATGCCGAAGGCCTGGCTCTTGCGTGCGGCG
>JBEIFU010000260.1:0-3566 GCA_040382295.1 Alphaproteobacteria bacterium | reverse complement strand
TTCGCCGGGCGCTTTGCAGGGACACCATTACAAGGGGCGGCCTATCATTTCGATGGCGAGGTAGTGCGCGGGGAAAGTGTCGTCACGCAATATGGCCTTGAGGGCGGCGCGATCTATGCGCTCTCGCGGCGCCTGCGCTCGGCGATCGAGGCGGATGGCGTTGCGTTGCTTTCAATCGACCTTCGGCCGGGGATGAGCTTGGCGGAAGTGCGCCAGCGTCTGTCGCGGCCGCGCGGCGGGGACAGTGTGTCGAACCATCTGCGCAAGGCGCTGCACCTCGCCCCGGTCGGGGTCAACCTGCTGCGCGAGTGTTTCAGGGCGAACCTGGCGCAGGATCCTGACGTGCTGGCCACACAGGTCAAGCATGCCGTGCTACGGCTGACCGGCGTGCAGGGCCTGGCGCGCGCCATCTCGTCGGCGGGCGGGGTGGACGTGGACGAGCTTGATGATGGCCTGATGCTGCGCAAGCTACCGGGCGTGTTCGTCGCTGGCGAGATGATCGACTGGGAGGCCCCGACGGGCGGTTATCTGCTGCAAGCGTGCTTTGCGACGGGCTTTGTGGCAGGGGAGGGCGTGCTGGCGCAGCTGGCAGGCGCCGTCTAGCCCGCGGTTCCAAAAGGGCGGCTCCCGGGTTATAGAAGCAGCCGGATTTTCACGAGAGACTTGCCATGTCGGACAGCCTTCCAGATCGCCTGAGCGCAACGCCGGAGAGCCCCTATTACAACGAGGAACTGCTCGCGCGCGGCGTGGGCATCATGTTCAACGGCGTCGAGAAGACGAACGTCGAGGAGTATTGCGTGAGCGAGGGCTGGGTGCGTCTCTCGGTAGGGACAGCGCGCGACCGGAAGGGCCAGCCGATGACCATCAAGCTCAAGGGCAAGGTTGAGCCATTCCTCAAGCCGGTGACGCCCTAACGTCTCACATCAAGCCCGCCACTGACCGAAGCCTCGATGGACGGCGCGCCAAGCGTCAGGAAGTCTCCCGGGATCGAGTGCTTCATCACGGCAGCCGCGTGCGCGAACTTCAACATGTCCCCGAGAGTGTGTCCATGGATCATGCCGTGGATGATCCCGGCAGCAAAGGCATCACCCGTGCCGATACGATCGACGATTCCATGTAGCGCGACGGGCTCGACACGCGCGTGGCTGTCGCGCGACCAGATATGGGCGCCATAGGCCTGGTCGTCAGCGGCGCTGAGCGCGCGCGTGCTGCAGGCAATCGCCTCGAGATCCGGAAACTGCCGAAAGGCTTCCTCGGCAGCGGCCTGGGTGCGCAGATCGCGCGTAGGCGCATCAAAACCGCGCCCCAGGATCAGCGACAGGTCACGCTCGTCGCCCATGAAGACAGTCGTGTTTTCAAGCATGGCGCGCAGGATGGCGGGCGCTTCGCTTTCCCAGCCCTGCCACAGCTTCGATCGATAGTTTCCATCGAACGAAACACTCAAGCCCAGCTTGCGCGCCTTGCGCATGGCAGCGATGGAAGCATCCGCACAGTTGCGCCCGAGAGCAGGTGTGACACCGGATACGTGGAACCATCCCGCGCGTCCCAATTCGCGATCGAAGTCGATCGCGCCGGGATCTTCGGCAAAGCACGAGCCGCGACGATCATACGTAACCTCAGTCGCGCGCCTCACGGCGCCGGGGATGAGATACAGGATCCCGAGGCGCCCCGGTCTGCGGACGACACCGCTCGTATCAACGCCGTGGCGGCGCAGCTCGGATACGCAGGCATCACCCACGAAGCCCTCCGGCACGACCGTGAGCATGCGGCTTTCATGGCCAAAGGATGAGAGTGCTACGGCAACATTGGCCTCGGCCCCTACGATCGCAGCACGGAATTCGGGCGATTGCAGGAAGAGTTCCTGCCGCGGCGGCGCGAGGCGCAGCAGAAGCTCTCCATAGCAGAGGATCGGGGCGCGGCTGGTCATGGGCGTGGTGTCGTCCCGGGATTGATGCGGAATCTATCAGACCACACACTCTAGGGCCGCGGAATGCGGGCGGGAAGGCTTGGATAAGCGACATCTGCGCGCCTTGGCGATCTTGAAGGCGTGGCAAGGCTGGAGTAGGAGGCCCCTCGTCAATCAAGAGGTATTGCCATGCCCGCCCAGGCCAGCCCTACGGCGCAGAATGAAGGTTTCTTCTCCAGCCTGAAGGCCCAGCCCGCCGATGCGCTGCTTGCGGTCATGAACGAATGCCGGGCCGATCCGCGCCCGCACAAGATCGACCTGACCGTGGGCATGTATCGCGATGCCACTGGTGCCACGCCCGTGATGCGTGCCGTGAAGGCGGCTGAGCAATGGCTGCTCGAGAATCAGGCAACCAAGGGCTACCTGAGCCCCGAAGGCGACATGACGTTTGTGTCGTTGCTGAAGCCCTATCTGCTGCCGGCCGGGCTTGTGAACGACGCGCGCATCACGGGCGTGCAGACGCCGGGTGGCACGGGCGCGATCCGGCTGGGCGGTGACCTCGTGGCAGCGTCAGGGCGAGAACCCTCGGTGTGGCTGGGCCTTCCCACATGGGGCAACTATCGTCCGCTGCTGCAGGCCTCGCGGCTGAAAGTCGAGACCTATACTGGCTTCGATACGGGGACACAGAGATTACAGTACCAAGAGGTCATGCGCGCGCTGAAGTCCGCGCGGCCCGGCGACATTGTCGTGCTGCAGGCCAGCTGCAACAATCCGACGGGCGTCACGTTCGACGCGGGGCAGTGGGCCGAGATCGCGGGCCTGCTCAGGGCGCGTCAGCTGCTGCCACTGCTCGACGTGGCCTATCAGGGGCTGGGGCAGGGCATGGAGCAGGATGTTGCTGCCGTACACAAGATTCTGTCCGAAGTGGACGAGGCGCTGATCGCCTATTCCTGCGACAAGAATTTCGGCGTCTATCGCGAGCGCGTCGGAGCGCTTTATGTGGTGTCACGGTCGTCTGCAGCAGCGGGGATCGTGCATTCGAACCTCGTGTCGCTCGCGCGGGCAAACTGGTCGATGCCCTCGGACCACGGCGCCGCTGTCGTCCGGCACATCCTCGAGACGCCACCCCTCACCCGTATCTGGCGCGAGGAGCTGGAGGAGATGCGTGCGCGCATGGCCGGCAATCGCCAACAGCTAGCAGCAACGCACCCGCGCTTTGCCTTCGTGGGTCATCAGGAAGGCATGTTCAGCATGCTGCACCTCGAGCCCGCCGCTATCCAGCGGCTCAAGGCCGAGCACGGCATCTACATGGCAAGCTCGGGCCGCATCAATGTAGCCGGTTTCTGCGGCGACGACATTCCACGCTTTTCCAGAGCGGTTGAGGCGGTAGCGGGATAACTCCCTCCCCCGCGCGTGCCGCGCGGGTACTCCCTCACGTCGTGAGGGAGAGAAGAGGTTTTTTCTCCCTCGCTTGCGAGGGAGTACCCGCGCGGCAAGCGCGGGGGAGGGAGTTATCCCGCTACCGCCTCAACCGCTCTGGCAAAGCGTGGAATGTCGTCGCCGCAGAAACCGGCTACATTGATGCGGCCCGAGCTTGCCATGTAGATGCCGTGCTCGGCCTTGAGCCGCTGGATAGCGGCGGGCTCGAGGTGCAGCATGC
>JBEIFU010000259.1:0-3585 GCA_040382295.1 Alphaproteobacteria bacterium | reverse complement strand
TCAGGCGTCGAGGCCGATGGCGTCGGAGATTTTCGTGATGCGGTCGCGGTCCATGCAGGCTAGGAGTTCGCGCTTGATGCGGTTGACCAGTGTCGGGCCTTCGTAGACGAGGGCGGTGTAGAGTTGCACCAATGCGGCGCCGGCGCGGATCTTGGTCCAGGCGTCTTCGCCCGAGGCTATTCCGCCGACGCCTATGAGGACGAGTTTGCCTTTGGTGAGGCGGTGCATGGTGCGCAGGACTTCCGTCGATGGCGTGAAGAGCGGGCGGCCGGAGAGGCCACCTGTCTCGGCGCGATGGGAACTGCGCAGGCTGTCGGGGCGCGCGATCGTGGTGTTCGAGACGATCAGGCCGTCGATCCTGTGCGCAAGGGCGAGGGAGGAGATGTCGTTGCAGGCCTGGTCGTCGAGGTCCGGCGCAATCTTTACCAGGAGCGGAACGCGCTTTTCCAGCTTGCCACGTGCCTTCATGACGGCTGAGAGAAGCGTGTCGAGTTCGGCGCGGTTCTGCAATCCGCGCAAGCCCGGCGTGTTGGGCGATGAGATATTGACGGTGACATAGTCGGCGAGGGGGGCGAGTTCGGTCAGCCCGGTGACGTAGTCCGCCACACGGTCGCTTGCATCCTTGTTGGCACCGATGTTGATGCCGCGGATGCCAGGCCTGCCCTGCAGGCGCAGGAGCCGGCGTCGTGCGGCCTCGAGGCCTTCATTGTTGAAGCCGAGGCGGTTGATCACGGCGCGGTCCTCGCGCAGGCGGAAGATGCGCGGCGTGGGGTTGCCGGATTGTGGTTTCGGGGTCACGGTGCCTGCCTCGACGAAGCCGAAGCCAAAGCCCAGCATGGCCTCGGTTGTTTCGGCATTCTTGTCGAAACCGGCGGCGAGGCCCACGGGATTGGGGAATTTCAGGCCAAGGACTTCAATCCCAAGCCTTGGATCGTCCTGTTCCGACGCCGGGAGCCCGCCCAGATAAGAGAGTGCGCGCACCGTAATCGTGTGCGCCAGTTCCGGATCGAGGCATGTGAGCAACGGTCTGGCGAGGGTGGAGAGGCTGTGAATGGCTTTCATCGTGATAGGATTCGAATCACCTTGTTCATGGCGGCGCAGGCGGGCGGACCGGTTCGGTCTGCAGCGGGTCGGTCATAACTCCCTTTCTGGATGGTTCAATTCGACATGTTATCGCACAAGCAGATCTGGAGCGCGATTGATGCACTTGCGGCGCGGTACGGGCATTCGCCGTCCGGGCTCGCGCGCGCGGCGGGGCTCGATCCGACCACATTCAACAAGAGCAAGCGCCTGGGTCCGCAAGGCCGCCTGCGCTGGCCTTCCACCGAGAGCCTGTCGAAAGTGCTGCATGTAACGGGTGCGAGCCTTGATGATTTCGTGTCGCTGATGTCGAAATCGAATGGCGGGCGCGGTCCGTCGCGGATGGTACCCTTCATCAGCATGAAGGATGCGCAAAAGAAGAAAGTGTTTGACGAGAACGGCGAGCCCATTGCCAAGGCGTGGGACAGGCTTGCCTTTCCCGATGTCGGTGACGAGCGTGCATTTGCGCTTCGGATTTCGAATGACGTGGCGGCGCCCGTGTTCCGCAGTGGTCATGTTGTCGTGGTGTCGCCCTCGGCCGCCCTGCGCAAGGGTGATCCGGTTGTGCTGAAGGCTGATCCGGGGTGCCTGGTCATGCGGCTTGCACGACAGACAGCCAAGAAGCTGGAGCTTGAGCCCTTCAATCCATCGCTTGCGGAGATGTCCGTGTCACGCGATGCCGTTGAATGGATTGGACGTATTGTCTGGGTTCGACCCTAGCGCGCTTCAGCCGGGGGTGGCGCGTATCCCTGAAACGACCTGACCAATTGCAACAGGGTCCGCCTGTCGGCGGTGCCCATGGCGTCGAGCAGCAGGCGGGCACGCTTGGCCGTGAAGCGCATGAGTGCGTCGGGTTCCTGCGCTGACTGGACACGCTGAAGTGCCTGACGCGCCTCGAGGGCGTATCTGTCGCCGTCCCGCGCGAGCAGAGCGAGTGCGAACTGGTAGTGGAGGATCGGCGCGTCGGGCGCCGCGCGCAGGGCTTTTCGGTAGAGGCTCAGGCCCTCTTTCTCATCAGCGCCGTATAGCAGTGACGCAAGCCAGGGGCCCGCCTGGGATACGATCTCGAGGTGCCATGCACCCAGCGAGGCCTCGGCCCAGGGATTGCCCGGGTCGATGGTGAGTGCGGTGTCCAGCCGGGCCCTTACTTTTTCTGCAAGGCCTTCGCGCCTCGCTGCCTGTACGCCCATGACACGGCCGAGGAAGCCGAGGGCAATTGCCTCTTGCAGATAGGCCTCGACGTGGTTCGGGTCGATCGTTGCGGCACGGCTGGCAAGCCTTTGTGCCTGTCTCAGGCAGTCTGCGCAAAAGCCTTCGGGGCGGGTGATGGCATCGGCGATGCAGGCGCGTGCGGCGAAGGCCAGGGCGGGCGCGGTGTTCTCCTGCTCGGCGCGTTGCATGGCCTCGGCAAAGTGGCCTTCGCGATAGGCGATGCGCGCATCAGCGGACACGCCCGTATCGTCCGCCTGCGCCCATGACAGGCTGGCGACGACGGCGAGCAGGAGAAGCGAAAGTGTTCGCATGCGCGCCAGTCTAGGATGGAATGCGCGCTTGCGTCAGGCCGAAAACTTGCCGGCGAGGCCCTCGCGGATGAGCTTTGCCGTGTTCTCGACACCGTAGAGGACGGCGAAGGAGCCGAAGCGAGGTCCTTGTTCCTGACCGAAGAGGACTTCGTAGAGAGCCTTGAACCAGTCGCGCAGCGGGTCGAAGCCGTGCTTCTTCCCCACTTCGTAGACGTGGAACTGTGCAGCTTCGGGGTCGGTGATGTTGCCGAGGGCGTCGAATGCGGTTGCCAGGTCTTGCATCGCAGCGCGCTCGCGGTCGGTCGGCGCCCGGTACTTCTTGCGGGGTTTGACGAAGTCCTCGTAGTAGCGGATCGCGTAACCTACGAGGCGGTCGAGCGAGGGGTTGTCCTTCGGATTGGCGTGCGGTGCGTACTGGCGGATGAAACCCCAGAGGATGTCGGCGGTCGAGGCATTGGACGCGGAGACGAGGTTCAGGAGCAGCGCGAAGGACACCGGCCATTTTTCCTGCGGGGGCTGTCCTGCGTGGATGTGCCAGGCCGGGTTCTCGAAACGGTCGGCCTCGGACTGTCCCTGGTACTTGTCGAGCCAGGTGACGTACTCGTCGACTTCCTTGGGGATGATGTCGAAGAAGAGGCGCTTGGCCGTCTTGGGCTTCTGGAACATGAAGAGCGCGAGACTTTCCGGGGCGGAGTAGGTGAGCCATTGCTCGACCGAGATGCCATTGCCCTTGGACTTGGAGATCTTCTCTCCCTGGTCGTCGAGGAAAAGCTCGTAGACGAAGTTTACCGGCGGTTCGACTCCCAGGGCCTTGCAGATCTTTGCGTAGAGCGGCTGATTTGGCAGGTGATCCTTGCCGAACATCTCGAAGTCGACACCGAGGGCAGCCCAGCGCATGCCGAAGTCGGGCTTCCACTGCATCTTCACCTGACCGCCGGTCACGGGCTGCGTGATTTCCTCGCCGTCCTCGTCGTCATAGGTG
>JBEIFU010000258.1:0-3615 GCA_040382295.1 Alphaproteobacteria bacterium | reverse complement strand
AGAGGCAAACGCTTCAAGCAAGAGCGATGCCTGCGCCTCGAGCGCGACGATGTCGGCGGGAGATGGCGTGGAGGCCCTGCTCACTTGTGGCGGTCCAGGATCCTGCGCACGCTCTCGACCAGGCCCGAGCGGGGCACGGTGACCTGCGCGTCGGCGCCCTTTGACCATTCGGCGCGGTCCTTGATGTCGCGCGCCTGCTCGGCCCCGAGGACAAGGTCCTTCAATGTCACGACACCCTTGGCACGCTCGTCGCTGCCTTCGATGACCGCGACAGGGCTTGCGCGCTTGTCGGCATATTTCATCTGCGCCTTCATGCCGGAGGTACCGGTATAGAGCTCGGCCCTGATGCCGGCGGCGCGCAGCTCCCGCACCATGGCGTAGTATTGGGGCACAGCGTCCCGGTCCATGACGAGGACGACCACGGGTCCGTGCGCGTGCGGCTTCTCGGCCTGTCTCGCGGCGAGGGCAGCCTGCAGGCGGCTGACGCCGATCGAGATGCCTGTCGCGGGGACCTGGATGCCCTTGAACCGTGTCACCAGATCATCGTAGCGCCCGCCCGAGGCAACTGCGCCGTAGCGTACGACCTGTCCATCGTCATTCGTGACCTTGAAGGTGAGTTCTGCCTCGACGACGGGGCCTGTGTAATAAGCGAGACCGCGAACGATCGCGGGGTCGAAGGCGATGCGCGCAACCTCGTAGCCGTTGCCGGACAGGAGTGCGTCGATCTCGCGCAGCTCGCTGACGCCTTCCCTGCCCTGAACGCTTTCGCCGACAAGGCGGGCCAGTTCATCGCAGACATCGCTGCGGCTGGCCCTGCTGGCGCGGGTGAAGGCGATGACACGCGCGATCGCATTCGGCGAGAGGCCGGCGCCCTTGGTGAAGTCGCCTGATTCATCCTTGCGGCCTGCGCCGAGGAGCTGGGTCACGCCCTCAACGCCGAGGCGGTCGAGCTTGTCGATCGCGCGCAGCACGCCGAGGCGCTGGACCTCGTGCTCGGCACCGCTGCCGATGCCGATGGCTTCGAGGATCCCGTTCAGGATCTTGCGGTTGTTGACCTTGACGATGTAGTCGCCCGACAGGCCCAGTGCGTCGAAGACGTCGCAGAGCATCATGTAGCCTTCGGCGTCAGCCACGGGAGATGCCGTGCCGACCGTGTCGGCGTCGAACTGCATGAATTCGCGGTAGCGGCCAGGTCCCGGCTTCTCGTTGCGGAAGACCTGACCCACCTGATAACGACGGAAGGGCTTGGGCAGCGCGTCGTAGTTTTCGGCGACAAACCGGGCAAGGGGCGCTGTCAGGTCGTACCGGAGGGAAAGCCACTGCTCGTCATCGTCGCGGAAGGCGAACACGCCTTCATTCGGGCGATCGAGGTCGGGAAGGAATTTTCCCAGTGCGTCCGTATACTCGATTGACGGGGTTTCGAGCGGATCAAAGCCATAGGCTTCGTAGACGCCGCGAATCGTCTCGAGCATGCGGCGCTCGGCGATGAGGTCGGCGCCGAGGCGGTCGCGGAAGCCACGCGGCTTTTCGGCTGAAGGCTTGGCAGACTTTTCCTTGGACATCTTCATCAGTCACGTGCGGGGATAAGTGCGCGTACCATGTCATGGCGCGCGGTGCGAGGCCATGGCGCAAATCCCTCCCGGACCTGCGCCAAAACGCCGTTCGCGGCCGGGGATGCCGGCCGCGCTTGCGGTTAACAGTGACAGCCTATTGCGGTGGCTTCGGTGTCTCGGCCTTCTTCTGCTGCTCCGCGTAGGCTGCGTTTGCCAGGGTCACGATATAGGCGCGGATGTTCTTTACATCGTCCTCGTTCAGATGATCGGAGAACGATGCCATGCCATTCGATGCCAGTACGCCGTCGAGCACGATCTCCTTGTAGCGGGCGAAGACCTCAGGCGCGGACATGCGCAGATCCGGCAGCACGCCCGAGCTCATCGCGAAGAAGCCATGACAGACGCCGCAATAGCGGTGGTAGGCCTGGCTGCCCTTCGTGATCTGGGCGGCGGCGAAGGTTTCGGCGGGCGGCTGCGCCATGGGCCCTGGCATCTGCTCCTGGACCTCGAGCTTTGCGGTTCCGCCAATCCTGTAGGCGAGGATCTTGCCGTTGTTCGCGTAGCGATTGATGGCGTTGGCTGGCTCTGGCACCAGCGTGATGCCGACACCGCCCCAGCCTGCGAGGACTGCGACGTATTGTTCGCCGTCGACCGCGTAGGTCACGGGCGGCGCGATGATGCCGATGTTCGTGTCGGTCTTCCAGACCTCTTCGCCGGTGTCTGCCTTCCACGCGCGGAATGTTCCGTCGCCACCTCCCTGGAAGACGAGATTGCCGGCTGTCGTCAGCACGCCGCCATTCCAGAAAACCTGGTGCTTGTTGCGCCAGACTTCCTTCTGGGCGACCGGATCCCAGGCGATGAGGTTGCCTTCGACAGATGGCAATGGCTGACCCGACTTGATGGCTGCTTCCGTGAGGGAGGCAATCATCCCGAAGTCCACGCCCGTGTTCCAGACGCCGGGCTTGACGCCGCGGGTCTTGTCATAGGCGAAGAGCTGGGCGGTGAGCTGGGAGGGAATGTAGACCAGCTTCGTGTTCGGATTGTAGGCCATGGGCTGCCAGTTATGCCCGCCATGCGGCGAGGGCTGCACCATCTTGGGTTCCTTGCGATAGGCGCTTGAAGGATCCTCGATCGGACGGCCGTTCGCATCGAGGCCCTTGGCCCATGTCACCGGAACATAGTTGTTGCCGGAAATGAATTTCCCTGTCTCCCGGTCGAGAACGTAGAAAAAGCCGTTCTTGGGCGCGTGCAGCAGGACCTTGCGCATCTGCCCTTCGATTTCGAGATCGGCGAGGATGATGTGCTGCGTCGCCGTGAAGTCCCAGGTGTCGCCAGGCGTCTGCTGGAAGTACCAGGCCATCTCGCCCGTTTCAGGCTTGATGGCTACGATGGACGAGACATAGAGATTGTCGCCGCCGCCGGGTGAGCGCAGGTAACGGCTCCACGGCGAGCCATTTCCGGTGCCGATGTAGAGCAGGTCAAGGTCGGGATCGTAGGCCATCGAGTCCCAGACCGTTCCGCCGCCACCGACTTCCCAGTATTTCCAGCCCTGCGCGTCGGACTTCCATGTGGGCATGGCCGCCTTCAGGTGCTCGCCCTCGACGGGAAGCTTCGGGTCGCCGGGCACGGTATAGAAGCGCCAGAGCTGGCGGCCGGTTTCAGTGTCATAGGCGGTGATGTAGCCGCGCACGCCGAGTTCGCCGCCGCCATTGCCGATGATGACCTTGTCCTTCACGATGCGCGGGGCGCCGGTGATCGAATAGGGCTTGCTGCGGTCGATCGTATTGATGTCCCAGACGGGCTTTCCCGTCTTCGCATCAAGGGCCACGAGGCGCCCGTCGATGGTCCCGACATAGACCCGCCCCTTCCAGACGGCGACGCCGCGATTGACGACGTCGCAGCAGGGTTTGCGGCCCCATTCGCGCGGCACTTCGGGGTCGTAGACCCAGAGCTGCTTGCCGGTCTTTGCGTCGAGGGCGTAGACGACGCTCCAGGAGCCGGTTGCGAACATCACACCATCCTTGACGATGGGCGATGCCTCGAGGCCGCGGATGGAATCCGT
>JBEIFU010000257.1:0-3632 GCA_040382295.1 Alphaproteobacteria bacterium | reverse complement strand
TCCGCCGAAGTCCAAGGTCTTGAGTGGGCGCTGGGTCAGGGTGGTGACATGGCCTGCAAGTTCGATGGCATGAGCCCATTGCGCCAGGAGTGTTGCCGCATCGAGGATCTGTGTGCCTGCAAAGAGGTGAATGCCTGAGAGGTTGAGATTCTTCTTCTGCTGCACCGCGTGCACGACAGAGGGAAGGTCTTCCTCGTCAAAGCCGAACGCTGCGGGCTTTCCGCCCATGCGCATTGCGCCACCCTGGACCTGGGCGCAGGGGTTTACCCTGATCGCAACATCCACGGTGCGGTTGTGTGCAACAGCCAGTTGCGCGCAGATTTCAAGTTCTTCCATGCTCTCGAGATGAATCTCGCCGATGCCGGCAGCGATGGCGGCATCGAGTTCCGCGTCGCCTTTGCCGGGGCCTGCAAAGAGCATGTTGGCGGGTTCGCAGCCTGCAAGCCTGGCCAATTCAAGCTCGCCTGCCGATGCGATCTCCAGTCCTGCTCCCTCGTTGACGAAGAGCCGCGCGATTTCCGGATTTGGATTTGCCTTGATGGAGAAATGTATCTCGCAAAATCCGTTCAGTGCGCGCGCCAGGCGGCGATAGCTGCGGCGCATGATGTCGGCATCATAGACAAACAGCGGGCTTCCAAAGGAGCTCACCAGATCATGGACATTGACGCCACCAATGAGGAGGTCGGGGCCGTCGGTTTCAAAGTGTGTCCTCACCAGTTCGTCGGCGAGGTGACGCCGTGGGTTGGCGGGCTCGCTCATGTTCCTGATCTCTGCGCAACAAGCAGCTTGTAGTCCACCTTTCCGTTGGGTGTTGTTGGCAAGGTGTCGACCAGCTCAAGGGCTGAAGGCACCATATAGGCAGGTAGCGCGTGACCAACAGCGGCGAGGAGGCCCTGCGCATCGACGTGGCCGTTGGCCGGGACGCCAACAGCATGAACCCGTTGTCCGATCCAGGTATCAGGTAGCCCGATGACTGCGACATGGCGCAGCTGTCCATCCGCCATGAGTGCGTTTTCGACCTCCGTCGGGCTGATCCGGTGACCGGCAGACTTGATCATGGCATCGTTGCGACCGACAAAGTAGAAGAAGCCGTCCTCATCGATTGTCACCAAGTCTCCGGAATAGCAGACTGTCTCGCCCCCTTCGCCTGCGGCCCGGAATGGGTGGGGACGCAGCACGCGTGCAGTGTCTTCGGGACGGTTCCAGTAGCCAAGAGAGACTGTGGGCCCGCGGTGAACAAGTATCCCTGTTTCGCCGGGACCGGCGCGTCGTCCGTCGGCTGTCACCGCGAAGACTTCGCATTCAGGGATCGCTTTGCCGATCGAATGCGGTCGCCGGTCGACCTCCGACGGCGGCAGGTAGGTGGAGCGAAATGCCTCTGTCAGGCCATACATCAGAAACAGCTGCACTGAGGGCTGCAGTTCCCTGAGACGCCTTACCGTCTCGCCCGGCACGGCGCCGCCGGAATTCGTGATGTATCTCAGGCTCGATAATCGTGAACGGCTGAAGAGGGGTGAGGCCCGTGTCAGGATTGCCCAGATCGTAGGTACGCCGGCGAGGCCGGTGATGCGGTGTGTCTCGATGGCGCGCACGATCTCGTCGCCCAGCCGGAAGCTCAGAAGTACGATGGTCGCGCCCGTGTCTACTACCGTGATCAATTGGTTCAACCCATAATCGAAGCTGAACGGGAGAAGGGACAGGATGCGTTCATGCTCCGTGATCTCCAGATAGCGCCGAACGATGCGCGACCCTGCGACGAGGTTGCGATGGCTAATCATCACGCCCTTGGGCAGGCCAGTGGAGCCCGACGTGTAGAGAATGGCTGCAAGATCGTCCCCGATCGCTTGTGGTGGGGGTGCTGATGGGTGGTCGCTACTCGCCTTGTCGACGAAAATCACTGTCTTGAGTTGCGGCAGGCTGTCCTGGCTGACAGCCATGCGCCGGAACTGGTCACTGTGCGTGATGAGCCCCTCGGCACCGCAATCCCGCAGGATGTGCGTGACCTGCGCGGGCTTCAGTAGATTGTTTATTGGGACAAAGACGCAGTCTGCCCGGCTCGCGGCATAGATGGCGACACATTCCTCGAGGCACTTTGGCAGCAGAAGTCCGACCCGTGCGCCGCGGGAGAGTCCGGCGGCGGCAATGCGACTGGCCAGTGCTTCGACCTGTTCATGGAATGCTGTGTAGGAAAGTGAGCGGTCTCCATCAATGACCGCAATCTTGTCGCCAAGGCGGGCAGCCTTCTGCAGGCCGTGGTGGAGCAGGAAAGGCTGCATCACGCAGCTCCCGGGAGCTTGCGCTGGATTAAGCGAGCGACGTCGCCGATGGTTTCGAAATTCTCTGGAACGAAGTCGGTGTCCTCGATCTCGACTCCGAAATGTTCGCCCAGGAACAATGTCAGCTGCAGCACGCCCAGCGAGTCCAGCAACCCACCCTCGAGGAGCCTCGTATCCACAGACAGGGCCATGGCTCCTGCAGCAGGAACGCTTTGGCGCAGATGCTGGCAAACCAGGTTACCGATCGCAGGCTCGTCGATTTGTCTTTTCGTATTGACTGCGGTGTCGGTCATGGTTTGGATCCTTCTCGGCGTGGCGTGCTAGTTATCGAACAGGGCCAGCTCAGAGCCAGCATGGTCGGTGATGTTGTTCGGGTGGGGTGAGGTTGCGTATTTGCGTCCATGAAGTGGTCGGTGGATTCCGGGCAGTCGGGACTGGTGCTTGCCCTCGAGAGGAACATCCATCACCAGCAGGATGTGCCCCCTTGCCATCAGGTAGCGCGCGACGCTCCCCAGATTCTCGAGCAGCACCCTGTTATTGTCGCAGTAGATCAGTTGCAGCGTCGGTATGCGCTTGCGTAGGCGACGCTTCATCAGGATCGTCACTGGTCCCTCGGGGGTCTCGATGGCTGCGGCCAGACAGCCCAGAGCGCGATGACGCTGGACCAATGTGCGCACCCACGGCTGTGCCTTATCCCCCGCTGAATCGTGATCGGCTATGCAGGCGCCTTGGAAGCGGCTTCCTGCCACCAATGGAAGGAAAATGAATGTCTCACCGGCATTGAGTGGCGCAAGCCCCAGAGCAGGCATCATTGTTTCAACAGCGGGTGTGGGTGTCAGGGTAGTGATGCGGGTTGCCGGTGTGCGCATGACTTGGCGCATCATCGACAGGGCCCTCCAGCGCTGCGAGGGATCAATGAACCAGCTCGACAGGTTTAGGGTGGTATCGAATGCGTCCTTGTCTCTTGGACGCAAGGCGCACGCGGTAAGCACAATGCCACTGAAGGTATTGCCGGACATCATCATGAAGCCTGGGGCTATACCCGCTGTTTCATTGTCGGCATGGGTGCTGATCCGACCAAGGCGCTCTTTCCAGGTGTCAGGGCGCACAGCTGGGAAGCCTGTCGCAAGTAGTGCGACGGCATCCAATTCGTTCGACCTGTTGATCTCAACAAGCATCGATGTCAGCCTGCAGCAATGCCGCCTGTTCCCGAAGGCATTAAAGAAACCGGTTCGAAACGTATGCGCACACGACGCATGACGCGCTTGGGAAGCTAGGCATGAGGATGCTGAGCGTCGAGCCTTGTTTAGCGCGAAGCTTAATCGCCGAACGGTAAAAAGCACTTCGGTTCTATGT
>JBEIFU010000256.1:0-3638 GCA_040382295.1 Alphaproteobacteria bacterium | reverse complement strand
TCGGTGATCCCCGCGATCTCGGCCTGAGGCATGAGCTTCAGGTTGTTGATGTGCTCATAGCCCATCATCCCGGTACCGATCAGGCCATAGCGAATTTTCCTCAAGTCCCATCCTCCGCAAAGGCGCGCGCCCTTGTCTGCCGCATGCATTCCGCGTCAAATACATGACACGCACAAGAACGGAAAGCATGAGCACGCACGCAAGCCTCCGCCCCCTCGGCCAGTCCGGCCTCACGGTGGGCCCCATCGCCTATGGCCTCTGGCGCTTCGTGGGCAATGACGTGCCCGCCGCGCGCGGGCGCATTGAGGCCGCCCTTGCCGCCGGCATGAACCTGATCGACGTCGCCGCCGTCTACGGCCTCGACTGGGGCGGGCAGGCCTTCGGCGAATCGGAAGACCTGCTCGGCCGCGTCCTCAGCCAGACCCCGGGCCTGCGCGAGCGCATGGTGCTTGCGACCAAGTTCGGCATCATCCCCGGCATCCCCTATGACTCGAGTGCAGAGGCCGTGATCCGCTCCTGCGAGGAATCGCTGAAGCGCCTGCGCACCGACACGATCGACCTGTTCCAGGTGCACCGCCCCGACGTGCTGACGCACCCGGAGGAGCTGGCCGGCGCGCTCACCCGCCTGCGCGAGGGGGGCAAGATCCGCGAGGCCGGCGTCTCGAACTACACGACCGGCCAGACGCGCCTCCTGCAGCATTGTCTCGGCTTCCCGCTGGCAACCCTGCAGCCCGAGTTCTCGGCCCTCGCGGTCGAGCCCGCCTTCGACGGCGTGCTGGACCTCGCGATGGAGGCCCGCATGACCCCGCTTGCCTGGTCGCCGCTGGGTGGCGGCAAGCTCGCCGACGGCGTCGACGCAGCCGACCCGGCAACCCGCCGCGTCAATGCAAGGCTCGACGAGCTGGCAGCCTCCCATGGCACCACGCGCAGCGCCGTGGCGCTTGCCTTCGTGCTGCGCCACCCCGCGCGCCCCATCCCCATTCTGGGGACACAGAGCCCCCAGCGCATCGCGGCGGCAACCGACGCCCTGAAGATCAACCTGTCCCGCGCCGAGTGGTATTCCCTCGTCGTCGCCGCAAGGGGAGTGCCCATGCCATGAAGCCCTGCGAAGTCTCCTGGTTCTCGGCCCTTTGCGACGATGACTACGAGTTCCTCGGCGTCCCCGATCCCAGCCTGCGCGCCAGCTACGAGCACTGCCGCAACATCGTGCTCACCGCCGAGAAGGGCGGCTTCGACAACATCCTCTTGCCATCCGGCTACACGCTGGGCATCGACACGGTCGCCTTCGCCGCCGCCATCGCCCCGCAGCTCAGGCGCATGCGCCTGCTCGTCGCCGTGCGCTGCGGCGAGGTCTGGCCCCCGCAGCTCGCCCGCCAGCTCGCCACCCTCGACCGCATGCTCGAGGGTAGGCTGACCATCAACATCATCTCGAGCGAGATGCCCGGCGAGATCCTCGCCTCCGCCCCGCGCTATGGCCGTACCGTCGAGATCATGAAGCTCCTGAAGGCCTCGCTGAACGGCGAGAGGTTGAAGCTCGAGGGCCAGCACTACCGCTTCGACCTCGACCCGCCCGGCATCCGCACCGTCTCCGGCCGCTGCCCGCCACTCTATTTCGGCGGCCTGTCCGAAGACGCGCGCGAGGCCGCAGCCGAAGCCGCCGACGTCTACCTCATGTGGCCCGACCGCATCGACGAGGTGAAGGCCATCATCGCCGACATGACCGCGCGCGCGGCCCGGCGCGGCCGCACGCTGAAATTCGGTTATCGTGTCCACGTGATCGTGCGCGAGACCGAGGCCGAGGCCCGCGCCGCCGCCCGTCGGCTCCTGTCGCGCCTCGATGATGGGGCAGGCGAGGCGATCCGCAAGCGCTCACTCGACCACGCCTCCGTCGGCGTGCGCCGCCAGGCCGAAATCCGCGAGGCCGCCGACGACGAAGGCTTTGCCGAGGAGAACCTCTGGACCGGCATCGGCCGCGCCCGCTCCGGCTGCGGGGCGGCCATCGTCGGCGATCCGGACCAGATTGTGCGCAAGCTCAACGCCTACCGCGCGGTCGGCATCGAGGCCTTCATTCTCTCTGGCTATCCGCACGCCACCGAGTGCGACCTCGTCGCCCGCCACGTGCTCCCCCGCCTTGACCACGGCCCGCTCAACCAAGCAGACTGAACCCCAGCAGCCGGAAGGAAGGTCCATGTCACTCCCGCTCGAAGGCGTCCGCATCGTCGACCTCTCAGCCATCATCTCGGGCCCGATGGCCACCCAGATCCTTGCCGACCAGGGCGCCGACGTGATCAAGGTCGAGGGGCCCGGCCCCGGCGACCTCGTGCGCTATCTCGGTCCGCAGCGCAACGGCGTGACGGCAATGTTCACGGCCGTGAACCGCAACAAGCGCGCCATCGTGCTGAACCTCAAGACGCCCGAGGGCAAGGCCGTCCTGCTCGACCTCGTGCGCAGCGCGGACGTCTTCATCGAGAACTTCCGCCCCGGTGCCATCGCGAATCTGGGTCTCGGTTACGAGGCCCTGCGCGCCATCAACCCCGGCCTCATCTATGTCTCGATGTCAGGTTTCGGGGACACAGGACCCTACGCCCCGCGCCGGGTCTATGATCCGGTGATCCAGGCCGTCTCCGGCTTCTGCGATACCCAGAAGAGCGGCACCACCGGCGAGCCGCAGCTCGTCCAGTCGATCGTCTGCGACAAGGTCTCGGCCATCACGGCCGCGCAGGCCATTACTGCCGCCCTCTACGCCAAGGCGCGCGGACGGGGAGGCTCCCTGATCGAGCTGAACATGCTCGACAGCGCCCTCGCGTTCCTCTGGCCCGACGCCTTCTACAATCACGCCTTCGAGGGAGACTTCCAGAGGTCGCCCGACTTTGCGAGCTTCTACTCCATCCGCCCCACCAGGGACGGCTTCATCACGATGATCGCAATATCGAACGAAGAGTTCCGCGCCTCCTGCCGCGCGATCGGTCGCCCCGACCTCGCCGACGACCCGCGCCTGCAGACCCCGCTCGACCGCATGCAGAATGCAGCCATGATGATCGGCGAGATCAGCGAGGCCGTCAGCCGCTTTGCCACCGAAGAGATCGCAGCCCGCCTCGAGGCCGAGGACGTGCCCCATGCGGTGGTGCTGAAGCGCGAAGAGGTGCTCACCAACCCGCAGGTCCTCGCCAACGGCAGCATCGGCATACTCGACGATCCGCGCGCCGGCCGCATGCGCATGGCGCATGCCGCCGGCCGCTTCGACGGACAAGCCGCCCCCTTCCGCCGCCCGGCCCCAACCCTCGGTCAACACACGAACGAGATCCTCGCCGAACTCGGCCGCAGCGAAGTCGACATCGACGCCCTGCGCAAGGCCGGCGCCGTCGGCTGAACCACGCCTTGTTGGCCCCCGCCACGCGGGTATAGCTTCACCCCCTCACACAAGGGAGTGATCCGATGACCAGCATCGTCGAGAGCGTCGTCCGTGCAGGCGTGACCAAGGTTGCCGAGACCGTCGCCGCCGTGAACCGCCGCCGCATGCCAGCAAACGTCGAGAACCCCTTCCTCACCGGCGTGCACACGCCGATGCAGGCGGAAAAGACGCTGACCGCCCTCAAGGTGACAGGCACGATCCCTGCCGAACTCGACGGCACCTATGT
>JBEIFU010000255.1:0-3641 GCA_040382295.1 Alphaproteobacteria bacterium | reverse complement strand
GGCGCCGGCGCCTATATCTGCGGCGAGGAGACGGCGCTGATCGAGAGCCTTGAAGGCAAGAAGGGCATGCCGCGTCTCAAGCCGCCATTCCCGGCCAATGTGGGCCTCTATGGCTGTCCAACCACCGTAAACAATGTCGAGTCGATCGCCGTCGCCCCGACGATCCTTCGCCGGGGGGCAGCCTGGTTCTCGGCGCTGGGGCGTCCGAACAACACGGGCACGAAGGTGTTCTGCATCTCAGGGCACGTCAACAAGCCCTGCAATGTAGAAGAAGAGATGGGTATCCCGCTGAAGGAGCTCATCGAAAAGCATGCCGGCGGCGTGCGTGGCGGCTGGGACAACCTGCTTGCGGTCATTCCTGGCGGGTCCTCGGTGCCGCTGCTCCCGAAGGCGATCTGTGACACGGTCCTTATGGACTTCGACAGCCTGCGCGACGTGAAGTCGGGTCTTGGCACGGCGGGCGTGATCGTGATGGACAAGTCGGCCGACGTCGTCAAAGCAATCGCGCGCCTCTCGCGCTTCTACAAGCACGAGTCCTGTGGTCAGTGCACCCCCTGCCGCGAAGGAACGGGCTGGATGTGGCGGGTCATGGAGCGTTTGGTGGTCGGCGACGCCGACCCGAAGGAAGTCGACCTGCTTCTTGAAGTGACCTACCAAGTTGAAGGACACACGATCTGCGCGCTTGGCGATGCAGCCGCCTGGCCGATCCAGGGGTTGCTGCGCCACTTCCGCCCCGAGGTCGAACGACGGATCAACGCGAGGCGTGCCGGCAAGTCTGCAAGCCCGGTAGCGGCGGAGTAGAGGCCATGACCAAGCTCATTGTCGACGGCAAGGAAATCGATGTCCCCGCGGACTTCACGTTGCTGCAGGCCTGCGAGGCCGCCGGCGCCGAGATTCCGCGCTTCTGCTATCATGAGCGCCTGTCCATCGCGGGCAACTGCCGCATGTGTCTTGTGGAGGTTAAGGGTTCGCCAAAGCCTGTTGCGTCTTGCGCGTGGGGCGTGCGCGACTGTCGCCCGGGCCCGAATGGCGAGGCGCCTGAGGTCAAGACGGCCTCGCCGCTTGTCAAGAAGGCGCGCGAAGGTGTGATGGAGTTCCTGCTCATCAATCACCCGCTGGACTGTCCCATCTGCGACCAGGGTGGCGAGTGCGACTTGCAGGACCAGGCCATGGCTTATGGTCATGCGCGCTTCAATCGTTATGACGAGAACAAGCGCGCGGTGACCGACAAGAACATGGGCCCGTTGGTCAATACAATCATGACCCGCTGTATCCATTGCACACGGTGTGTGCGGTTTGCTGCGGAGGTCGCGGGTGTTGACGAGATCGGGGCGACTGGTCGCGGCGAGGACATGGAGATCACGACCTATCTTGAAAAGGCCGTGACGTCGGAGATGTCGGGCAACGTCATCGACCTTTGCCCCGTCGGCGCTTTGACATCAAAGCCCTACCAGTTCAACGCGCGTCCGTGGGAACTCACGAAGACAGAGAGCGTGGACATCATGGACGCTGTCGGTTGCGCCATTCGCGTTGATACGCGCGGACGGGAAGTCATGCGCATCCTTCCGCGCGTCAATGAGGATATCAACGAGGAGTGGATCTCCGACAAGACCCGCTTCGTCTGGGATGGCCTGCGCCGCCAGCGCCTCGATCGCCCCTATGTCCGTCAGAACGGCAAGTTGCAGCCAGCAAGCTGGCAGGAGGCGTTTGCAGCGATCGCCGATCGCGTGCGCTCTACCAAGCCTGAACGCATGGCAGCCCTTGTCGGAGACCTCGCCAATAGCGAAACCATCAAGGCGCTCAAGGACCTCATGTTGTCGCTGGGCGTCGCCAATATGGACTGTCGGCAGGATGGGGCGCAGATCGGGACCGGACCCCGCCAGAGTTACCTTTTCAACACGACAATCGCTGGTATCGAAAGCGCCGATGCGCTGCTGCTGGTCGGCACCGACCCCCGCTGGGAAGCGCCGCTTGTCAACGCGCGCATCCGCAAGACCTGGCTGCGTGGCGGCTTGAAAATCGCACGGCTGGGGCCGGCCCGGGACCTTACCTACGCTGTTGAAGAACTTGGCAGCAACGCTGCAACCCTCACTGAGATTGCTACCGGTCGCCACGCTGTTTGCCAGATGCTGAAGGATGCGAAGCGACCCATGCTCATCGTTGGGCAGGGCGCACTTGCCCGCAGTGATGGTGCGGCCATCCTTGCCGCTTGCGCGCAGATTGCGCGCGACACGGGGATGATTGGACCGGGTGGCCAGAGTGGCTGGAATGGCTTCAACGTCCTCCACACGGCGGCAGGGCGTGTTGGCGCCCTGGATCTGGGGTTCCTGCCGCAGAAGGGCGGCAAGGACACGCGCGCCATCCTGGACGGTGCCTCGACGGGTGAGTTGGATTTTGTTTTCCTTCTTGGCGCCGACGAGATCGATACGGGCAGACTGGGCAAGGCTTTCGTTGTGTATCAGGGGACGCATGGGGATGCGGGGGCGCACCGCGCGGACGTGATCCTGCCGGGTGCGGCCTACACCGAACAGCACGGCACCTATGTGAATACTGAAGGGCGCGTGCAGCTTGCCCGTCGTGCGGCTTTCCCGCCAGGCGATGCCCGAGAAGACTGGACCATTCTCAGGGCTCTCTCGGATGTGCTGGGCAAGAAGCTGCCCTATGACGACTTGAATGCCCTGCGCGAGCGCATGCTTGCGGATGCGCCGGCATGGAATGCCCTGGACCAGGCACCGGAGTGCCCCGGTGCGGATGTTCCGGTCTGGACGAGTATCGGCGTCACCGGCGCCATTGACGCTACTTCGTTTGTTTATCCGATCCGCGATTTTTACCTGACCAATCCGGTCGCGCGCGCGAGCCTTGTCATGGCCGAGTGCAGTTCGCAATTCGTGACGCCGCCTCGTGCGGCTGCGGCGGAGTAGGGGCCATGGGTTTTCTCGACATGCAAGCCTGGCAAGTGTGGTGGCAGGGGTTTTACCTGGCTAACCAGACGCTGCTTGATGTGGCTGGCATGGCGGCGATGATGCTGTTGTTCATCGTTGTCCTGCTCGTGATGATTGCGTTCATCCTGCTGTTCGACCGCAAGGTCTGGGCGGCAGTCCAGATGCGCCGCGGTCCCAATGTCGTCGGCCCTTTCGGTCTGCTTCAATCCTTCGCTGACCTTTTCAAGTTCGTGTTCAAGGAATTCGTGATGCCGGCGGGCGCCAACAAGGGCGTCTTCCTGCTCGCACCCTTGATCACGACCACGCTCGCGCTCGGTGCCTGGGCAGTTGTTCCAGTGAATGCGGGCTGGGTCTTCGCCGACATCAATGTGGGCGTGCTGTACATTTTTGCCGTGTCTTCGTTGGGTGTCTACGGCATCATCATGGGCGGATGGGCCTCGAACTCCAAGTATCCCTTCCTGGGCGCGCTCCGCTCAGCCGCGCAGATGGTGTCCTATGAAGTCTCGATCGGCCTCGTGATCATCACTGTCCTGCTGACCGCCGGCTCGCTCAACCTCTCGCAGATCGTGTCGGCCCAGCAAGGTGGGATCCAGAACTGGTACCTGTTCTCCCACCTCCTGCCGATGGCGGTGGTCTTCTTCATCTCGGCGCTGGCAGAAACCAACCGTCCGCCCTTCGACCTTCCCGAGGCCGAGTCTG
>JBEIFU010000254.1:0-3684 GCA_040382295.1 Alphaproteobacteria bacterium | reverse complement strand
CTTTCCTTCTGGATGCTGGGCAACATGGTGGTTGCGTGGTTTTCGGAGAGCGGGTTTTTGCTGATTGTTGTTGGTGCCGTTCTTGGCACGGCCGAAGTCGGCGCCGTGCGGGCGGTGCTGAATCTGGTTCTGGTGGTCAACCTGCTGATCCAGTCACTGGAGAATTTCGTGCCGTCAGCCGCCTCGCGCCATCTGGTCGATGGCGGGATGAAGGCCCTGGTGAGCTATCTGCTGCGGGTGGGCACGGCCGGTGCCCTGGGCATCCTTGCGATCGCCGTGACGCTCATCGTGCTGGCCGAGCCGGTGATGGACCTTGTCTATGGAAGTTCCGTGCCGGGCCAGGTGATGATTCTGGCGGTGTTCGGGCTGTTCCTGGCGATGGGCTATGTGATCGAGGTGGCCTATGCGGGCCTGCGGGCGCTGAGCCATCTCTATTCCGCATTCCTCATGCAGCTCGTGGCCGGCGTCATGTGCATCGCGCTGATGGCACCCGCAACGCAGGGCTTTGGAATTGCCGGCGCCCTGGTGGTGCTGTTGCTGGCGCGCGTCCTGCTGGCAAGCCAGGTGCTTGCAATCCTCCAGCGGCGCGTAAGCGTGGCCGACCATGGGGGGGCGGCATGACGGCCCCGTCGCCCGCAGGCCTGATCGTGACCACATCGTGGGATGACGGCCATCCGGCTGACCTGCGCGTTGCCGAGATGCTGGCGCGCCATGGCCTGTCGGGAACCTTCTACGTGCCCAGCCGCAACAGCGAGGGCCGAAACGTCATGATCGCATCCCAGGTGCAAGCGCTGGCCACAAGCTTCGAGATAGGGGGACACGGAAGAGACCACGTGATGCTGACGGGGATCTCGCGCGCCGCAGTGGAGGAACAGGTCAGCCAGAACAAGGCCTGGCTTGAGGACGTGACGGGGCGCCGTCTCAGGGGCTTTTGCTATATCCGTGGCGAATGGGATGCCAAGGCCGCAGGCGTGGTGCGGGATCTTGGCTTTGCCTACGCGCGCGCCGTGACGGGATTTCATTCCGCGCCCGGACGCGATCCGTTCAGCGTGCCAACGACCATGCAGTTCCACCCGCAGGGCCCGGCTCCCATCCTGCGGCACCTCGTGCGGCGAGGGCCGACGGTGTCACGCGCGCGTCTTGCCCTGCTGGCCCTTCAGAACAGGGATCTCGTTCGCCGTGTTGCGGCGATGGTCGAGGCCTGCCGCGCCAGCGGCGGACACTTCCATCTCTGGGGCCACTCTTGGGAACTGGATGACCTCGACCTGTGGGGGCAGCTTGATACGGCGTTCGGGTTGTTGGCGGGCCTGAAGGGTGAGGCGAAATTCCTCACCAACGACGCGGCGCTGGTGGCGGCGGGACTTATCCCCGCGCCGTAAGCGGCATACCGGTCTTGACGCCGTGGCGCATCGGTACGGCTGCCTGAAATCCCTCGGCGCGGGCAAACATGTTCAGGATCACGCCATAGAAGAAGTAGTACGGGATCGCGAGGAAGGGCTTCTCGAAAGCGTCCTCGCCCACCGAAGCCAGCCAGAACACTACGAACATGGCGCCCAGCAGATAGAGAAAACGCGCGGCTTCGTGATGCCCCTCGGTTCGGTAGTAACGCCACGTCCGGAACAGGGTGAGGGTCAGCGTGACATGCATCGTCACATAGGCAGCAACCCCGATGAAGCCCGTGCGACCGAAAGCCGAGATGATCGAATTGTGCGGCTCGCGCACGGCAGGGTCGATATAGGGATCCTGTGCAAGGGCAACCAGCGACTCGCCATAGCCGAGGCCAAAGAGGCTGGTCTGCCAGCTTGCGGTGACATGAAGCCAGATGGCTTCCCACCATTTGAGGCGCTGGCCGACACCGCCGGCAGCACCCTCGATGGCTGCATTCTCCATGCCCGTGCGTTCGCCGCTGGATCCGAAAATCGCGAGGAAATGGTCCAGATAGAATTGCAGGGACACTTCCGTGCTGATGCGCCCGGGAATGGGAACACCCAGCGCGAGCAGGCACAGGAAGATGACCGCCACGATGGCCATGGGAACCAGCGTGCGCGTGACCCGCCGAGGGGCCAGAAGAGCAAGAAAGGCCAGGAGAACAAAGATCTGCACGTAGATCGTACGCGCCTGGAAGAGCACCGCGACGAAGATCATGAGGGCCGCACCCCACCATTCCGAAGGGATGCCGAGGATGCGTCGCCCGAGCAGCATCAGGAAGGCCGAGCAGGTCAGGGCCGTCAGCGGCGTCATCTGGTAGGTGAAGAACAGCGGCGTGGCCACGCCCACGGCTGACATGATCTGTGGCGAGAATTCGCGGATCACCTCGCGGAACGGAAACGTCAGGGCAATCAGGCCGGCCAGTATCAGTATCCGGTAGAACCAGGTCGCGATCCGGGGGATCGCACCCGGCAGGGCAGCGACCGTGAAGCCGATCCAGAGATAGAGGCTCTCGACAAGGCTCGTGGCGTCACGCAGTGCCCAGAACCCGTGGCTCAGCGTGCCGATCACGAGCTGGACCAAACCGATCGACCACCAGATCGCAATGGCCGTCAGCGGTACCGCGCGCAGAAAGGGACCAAAATGTCCCCGGTCCAGCAGGATCGTCAGGGCAAAGAGGATGATGAGGATCTCGCCGGTCGGGACAGCCGCCACGCTGCCGGGCGGCACGCGCACGAGCATGAAGGCCGCCTCGAGCAGCATGTAAAGCGCCACGATGATGAGTGCCAGGTAGAACCTGGCGGTCTGGAGCCGCGCCACTGACCGGTGTTCCGTTCGCCTCGTGCCCCATCTCGATGCATGATCCATGCCGGGGGGACGCCAGTCTCGGTAGGGGCCTCCGGCACGGTCCGACCCGTCAAATTGCGAGCAGAAAAGCCCTTTACCCAATTTTGGGGTAGCTGCATTAAGGTTTGTGTCATGTGCCTTGCCAAGACAATGGTGACGGCGCAAGGGTTACCCTGTGTCATGGATATGCTCACACAAGATCGCCTTGCCGGCTGGACGCCAGAGCGGCTAGCAGGCTTTGGCAAGGCGCCTCTGGTGCTGCCGCACGGCTATGACAGCCACGAGCTCTTCTCGGACACGGCATTGGCGCGTCTGATCGAGAAGCTCCAGCGTGACGACTACTACGTCAACACGATGGACATCACGACCCATGATCCCCGCAGCAGGCGGGAAGGCATCATCGAAGGCCTGTCGGGCGAGCAGGTGCTGGACGCCGTGAGGCACGGGCGCATCTGGATTCTCATCCTCCAGGCCGCAGCGCGCGACAGGCGCTATCATGAACTGCTGGAGGAAATCTATGCAGCCATCGGGCAGCGCATGCCGCAGTTCCGCACGAAGCATCGCAAGATGGCGATCCTGATTTCGTCACCGAAGATCCAGGTCTATTATCATTGTGATATTCCCGGGCAGACGCTGTGGCAGGTTCGAGGCGTCAAGCGGGTGATGGTCTATCCGAACCGGCCGCCATTCCTGCCGCAGGACGCGCTTGAGCGCATCGTCACGGGGCGCGCGCACGAGATATCGCTGCAGCACGACCCGGCTTTCGACACTCAGGCCATGATCCATGATCTCGCCCCGGGCGAGATGATGCACTGGCCCCTGAACTCGCCGCACCGCATCATCAACCATGATTGCGTGAACGTGTCCTTCACGACCGAGCATTTCACCCCCTTTGACCGGCGCATGTAT
>JBEIFU010000253.1:0-3692 GCA_040382295.1 Alphaproteobacteria bacterium | reverse complement strand
TGTTCTGAAACTTGCCTGATCAGGCGAGCAGGTCCCGGATCTGACCCGCAGCAAGCGTCAAGCGCGCTACCGTAAATGTGCCAGACCGCTCAAGATCAGTGACAAGCGCTGCAACGCGCGCAACCGGATTACGATTCACCTGCGCCCATTCAGCAACCGCAGCGCTCCCGTCCGACCTGTTGCCGCCTGCGGCTCGTCTGCTGAGCGCTCGTGAAGCCCGCGCGCGTTGATGCACAAGCAGGTCATCCACAAGGCGACGCACCGCAAGCCTGTCCCAATGCTCGGGCATGTTCATCCGCTCTGCAGCCAGCCGCAGACGGTCGATCCCTATGGTGTGGGCAGCCGCAAAATAGGCACCCGCCACCATGTCGAGTGGCTTGCCAGTCTCGTTCGACAGCCGCGTGATGTCGGGCGTGGCGCCGATCGCAGCAAGGGCGCCCACTTCATCAGCAAGGTCCTCGGGAACACCCGCGGACCTGTACTCGGCAATCATGGCCTGTATGGCATGTCCCTCGGCGTCCGAGACAAGCGAAGAGAAGGTCCCCTTCAGCCTGTCAACACCTTCGGCATAAGGCCGGATAGCGTCCAGAATGGGAACAGTGGCCTCCACATGCCGGAAGAACCATAGGGTCTGCCGCTGCATGTGCAGTGCAAGGCTGGCATGCATGCGATTCTGGATGTCTGCACTGACCGAGTTGTCCAGAACTTGGATGCGCTGCGCCAATTGGTCGATGCCAAAGACATTCAGGGCAATCGTGTAGGCGCGCGCAAGGCCGGGCGCTTCACTCGCAGTGGCCTCCTTGAGCCTGTGCATGAAGACGGGGCCGCCACGATTGATGATGTCGTTGGCAAGCACGGTCGCGATGATCTCACGCCGCAGGCGGTGTGCGCGCAAGCCCCTTGGCAGGGTTTCGCCAGCGGCCGACGGGAAATACCCGCGCAACGTCGTCTCGAAGAATGCATCATCGGCAAGCCCCGAGCTGTTGATCTCCTGGAAAAGCTGCAGCTTCGCATAGGCCAGCAGCACAGCCAGTTCCGGGCGCGTGAGGCCTTCATTGCGATTTGCGCGCGCGCGCAAATTCTCGTCCGAAGGCAGGCCTTCCACGGACCGGTTCAGGCGTCCTTCTCGCTCGAGGGCGCGCATGAACCGTCCGTAGGCATCCGACTCCCACGCGCCGCCACGCTGGGCAACGCTGAGCGCCAGGGACTGATTGTAGTTGTCAGCCAGGACAAGCGCGGCAACCTCGCCTGTCATGCTCGATAGGAGGGAATCGCGCGCTTCCGCTTTCAGTTCCCCCGCGGCGATCGAGGTGTTGAGCAGGATCTTCAGGTTGACCTCATGATCGGACGTGTCGACACCGGCCGAGTTGTCGATCGCATCGGTGTTGAGGCGCCCGCCAGCCGATGCATATTCGATGCGTCCGGCCTGCGTCATTCCAAGATTGGCACCTTCGCCAATGACCTTGGCCCGCAACTCATTGCCATTGACGCGAAGCGCGTCATTGGACTTGTCACCCGCATCCGCATGGCTTTGCGTCGAAGCCTTCACATAAGTGCCGATCCCGCCGAACCACAAAAGGTCCGCGGGCGACTTCAGGAGCGCCCGAATCAGCTCCGCCGGTTCGATCTGGTCGACCGTCAGGCCTGTGAAGGCCTTCACTTCGGGCGAAAGCGGGATCGTCTTCATCGACCGCGAATAGACACCACCGCCGCGGGAAATCTTCGACTGGTCATAATCGGCCCAAGACGAGCGGGGCAGGTTGAAGATGCGCTGCCGTTCCGCATGGCTGGTGGCCGGATCGGGATCCGGGTCGAGAAAGATGTCGCGATGGTCGAACGCAGCAACAAGCTTGATGGCTTTCGACAGCAGCATGCCATTGCCGAACACGTCACCGGACATGTCGCCAACCCCGACAACAGTGAAAGGTGTCGTCTGGATATCGACACCCATTTCCCGGAAATGTCGCTTGATGGTTTCCCAGGCACCGCGTGCAGTGATCCCCATCTGCTTGTGGTCATAGCCCGCTGATCCGCCGCTGGCAAAGGCATCATCGAGCCAGAAGCCGTACGCGCGCGAAATCCCGTTGGCGATATCCGAAAACGTGGCCGTTCCCTTGTCAGCAGCCACCACAAGATAGGGATCATCGCCATCATGGCGCACGACGTCACGTGGGGGCGCAACCTGGCCTGCGGCATCCAGGTTGTCGGTAAGGTCCAGCAGCGAGGAGATGAAAAGCTTGTAGGCCGACACGCCGGCGGACAGCCATTCCTCGCGCCGTGAAGCAGGCGGCAGTTTCTTTGGATAGAACCCGCCTTTCGAGCCGACCGGCACGATCACCGCATTCTTCACCTGCTGGGCCTTCACAAGGCCCAGGATCTCGGTTCGGAAATCTTCGCGCCGGTCAGACCAGCGAATGCCGCCACGTGCAACCTTTCCGAAGCGAAGATGCACGCCCTCGACTTCTGGCGCACAGAGGAAGATCTCGACCATGGGCCGCGGCAGGGGCAGGTCATCGATCATGCCGCTGTCGATCTTGATCGCGATGGCAGGTTTTGCAGCGCCGCTTGGATCCATCTGAAAGAAATTGGTGCGCAGCGTAGACTGGATCACATTTCGGAACCGACGTATCACGCGATCATCGTCAAGGCTCGGCACGCGCGCCAGCGCTGCCGTGATCTCGGCATCAATGGCGGCTTCGCTGTCGGCACGATCTGCAACACTTAGCCCGAAACGCACGTTGAACAGCCGCACCAGCGCTTGAGCGATCCGGGGATTGCGAGCGAGAGCATCCTCCATCAGCGACTGGCTACCAGGGAAGGCGGCCTGCCGGAGATACCTGGCGATGGTGCGCAGCAGCGCCACGTCCCGCCAGGACAGTTCAGCCTGAAGCACCAGTCGGTTGAACCGGTCGCTTTCGGCCGCACCCTGCCAGACATGCAGGAAGGCATCCTCGAACAACCGCATCGTGCTCGCACGCTCGGCCGCAGGAAGTCCGTGCAGTTTCAGGTCATGGATGGTCAGCGGCCCATCCGTTCGGCGTAGCGGATAATTGACCTGCTCGATGACCCGTACACCGAAATCCTCGAGTACCGGCATCAGGTCCGACAACTCGATGACGGGTCCCGCATGATAGATCTTGAGGCTGATGACACCGTCATCGACACGCTCACCGCCAACAGTCCTCAGCGCAATCGATCCGGGGCGCGGTGCAACCTCCTCGAGTTTCGAAATATCTGAAATGGCCTCCTCGGGCGAGAAGGCCACGCGATAGGCCTCAGGCAGCGCCTGGGCATAGAGTGCATGCAGGGCATCCGCGCGCTCGCCGGCGTGGTGTTTATGGAGGGCCGCCGCCAGATTGTCGGTCCACAATCGAACCGCATCGGCAATCCGTGCTTGCAGCGCGTCAAGGTCGAAGGGCCGCGGGCCTTCCTCCTCAAGTGTCAGGGTGTACTGCACCCGTGTCATGTGGCCTTCTTCCGTGTGCGGGAAAGCAGTTGCGACATGGCCACCCAGCGTCTCGGTCAGGATGGCACCGATCGCACGCACGAGCCCGACGCGAAATTTGTCTGCCGGAAAATACACGAGCGCCGACGCAAATCGGTTGAAGGCGTCGAAGCGGATGAAAGCCTTCGTGTCCGGCCTGTCCCCGAGATAGGCCAGCGCAGGCCCGATCCGCAGAAGGTCATCCTCC
>JBEIFU010000252.1:0-3703 GCA_040382295.1 Alphaproteobacteria bacterium | reverse complement strand
GCCTCGCCCCGCACGCGGATGACAGCGCGGCCCTCGACCGTGACGACTTCCGGCCCCTTGGTGGGATCGGCATCAGGCGGGGACAGCATGTCGGGTAGCTCCGCAGCTAGGCTCATGCCGCCATTCCCCGACAGGGCTTCAAGCGTGCTGGCCTCGGCGAGAGGTTCGACTAGCGCCTTCAGGCGCGCCAGCCCGCGCGCATAATCGGAGCCTACCCACTGATCCATGAACAGCCCGAGGTAGCGGGTGACAGGATTGATGCCGAGGTCAGCCTCGTAGCTCCAGTCGACTTTCGTGCCACCCATGGTTGGCGCAAGCGACAGCGTGGCATGCCCGTCTCCCGCCCCACCGAAGGAAAGCTTCACCCGGACGGCGGAGTAAGGCGTGCTCTCGACGATCTCCTGGCGGCCCGCACCCAGGACCTCGCTGTTCCAGATCATGATCGCCCCGACGCCCGTCGGCGGACCGGAGAGCATCATCGTCATCTTCGGGTCCTTCTCGCTCCACGCATTCCATTCCTTGAACCGCGTGAGATCGTTCACGATCACGAAGACGTCCTCAGGCGCGGCCTTTACAATGATGGAGCGTTCGACCCGCGCCGTTGACGGAAGCAGAAAACCCACGCCGGCCAGCACCACCACCAGGGCAGCCAGCCCAAGCAGGATCTTGCGAACCATGTTTCCCTCCGTCCCGCATCCGTCTGCCGGGCCCTGGAACCGTTCTGCACCGGTCCGGACGGCCCGCCGATCAAGCCGGGACGATAGCACCGGTTCCGCTGGCGGAGGGTGTCCCGGGTGCCGCACCACCACAGAATTGGCAAGCGCAAAGGCCCACCGGGCGTTGATGAGGCCTTAACCGAAGTCGCCTAGGGTTGCAGGCCTCATCATCGGACGCTGGCTGGATGGTTCGCGAAATTTCGTTCGCCCTGTTGATAGCAAGTTCGGTCACGGTGGTTGGCGGATCGTACGTTTTCTCGGCACGAAGCCCCACCCCGCCGGACATGCCGCAGCGCCTCGCGCAGGTCTATGCCCCGGACGACATCCGGTACCCGTTTCAGCAGGCCGAGCGCGCAGTCTGGGAAAAGCGCCAGCGAGCGCTGCTGGTCAAACGTCAGAGGGCCGCTGAGCGGCAGGCCGAGGAACGGCTCCCGAAGCCAGCGGCGCCCGAAGGCAGGCCCCCAGAGGACGCCCGGCTCTCGTACACGGGCGGCGCCACGTTGCGGGAGTGACCCTCCGAGGACCAGCTGCAGGGTTCAGGCCATGACATTCAGGCCCTCCGACCCTATAGTCGTGCCATGCCCTCAGGACCTCGTTCACAGGCGCTCGCCGAGGCGCCGGCCGCCATGTTCGTGCCGCACCGCCCAAGCCGGCCCGAGAAGTCGGAGGGCGGCAAACGCTTCGAGGTCATCTCCGAACTGATACCCAGGGGCGACCAGCCCGAAGCGATCCGCGAGCTCGTTGAAGGCATCAGCGCAGGAGAGCGCGACCAGGTTCTCCTCGGCGTCACGGGCTCCGGCAAGACCTTCACGATGGCAAAGGTCATCGAGGCCACCCAGCGCCCGGCCCTGATCCTCGCGCCGAACAAGACACTGGCCGCCCAGCTCTATGGCGAGATGAAGAGCTTCTTCCCCAACAATGCGGTCGAGTACTTCGTCTCCTACTACGACTACTACCAGCCAGAGGCCTACGTCCCGCGAACGGACACCTATATCGAGAAGGAATCCTCGATCAACGAGCAGATCGACCGCATGCGCCACGCGGCAACCCGAGCGGTCCTCGAGCGCGATGACGTGATCATCGTCGCCTCCGTCTCATGCATCTACGGCATCGGCTCGGTTGAAACCTACACGGCGATGACCTTCAGCGTCGAGACCGGCAAGCGCCTCTCGCGCAACGACCTCCTGGCAAACCTGGTCGCCCTGCAGTATCGCCGAAACGAGGCCAGCTTCACGCGCGGCGCCTTCCGCGTGCGCGGGGACACGGTTGAACTCTTCCCCGCCCACTACGAGGACCGTGCCTGGCGCATCTCGATGTTTGGCGACGAGATCGAGGCGATCCAAGAATTCGACCCTCTCACGGGCCAGAAGACAACAGAACTCGAGGCCGTCAAGGTCTATGCCAATTCGCACTACGTGACACCGCGCCCGACACTGGCGCAGGCCATGAAGGGCATCAAGGAGGAGCTGCGCCATCGTCTCGACGAGTTCAACGCGCAGGGCAAGCTTCTCGAGGCCCAGCGCATCGAGCAGCGCACCATGCTCGATCTCGAGATGATGGAAGCGACAGGCTCATGCCCGGGCATCGAGAATTATTCGCGCTGGCTCACGGGGCGCAAACCCGGGGAACCGCCGCCGACCCTGTTCGAATACCTGCCCGACAACGCCATCGTCTTCGCCGACGAGAGCCACGTCACGATCCCTCAGATCGGCGGCATGTATCGTGGCGACTTCCGCCGCAAGTTCACCTTGCAGGATTATGGCTTCCGCCTGCCCTCGTGCATGGACAACCGCCCGCTGAAGTTCGAGGAATGGGACGCGATGCGCACCCAGACCGTCAGCGTTTCGGCAACACCGGGCCCCTGGGAAATGGAACGAACTGGCGGCGTGTTTGTCGAGCAGGTCATCCGCCCGACAGGCCTGATCGACCCGCCGGTGATCATTCGTCCCGTCGAGCACCAGGTTGACGACCTGGTCGCCGAGTGCCGTGAAGTCGCGGCAAAGGGATATCGGATCCTGGTCACGGTGCTGACCAAGAAGATGGCCGAGGACCTGACCGAATATCTCCACGACCAGAAGATCCGCGTGCGCTACATGCACTCCGACATCGACACGCTGGAGCGCATCGAGATCATCCGCGACCTGAGGCTCGGCGCCTTCGACGTGCTGGTCGGCATCAACCTCCTGCGGGAAGGCCTCGACATTCCGGAATGCGCCCTTGTCGCCATTCTCGATGCCGACAAGGAAGGCTTCCTGCGCTCCGAGACATCGCTGGTCCAGACGATTGGACGAGCAGCGCGAAATGTCGACGGCCGCGTCATCCTCTACGCGGACAAGGAAACAGAGTCGATGAAGCGCGCCATGGCCGAGACCGCGCGCCGCCGCACCAAGCAGGACGCCTACAACAAGGAACATGGCATCACGCCCGAAAGCGTGCGCAAGTCGATCGCAGACATCATCCAGAGCCCTTACGAACGCGACCACGTCACGGTGGAAACAGGCGACCGCGGGAAGAAACATCTCGTGGGCCACAATCTCAGGGCCCATATCGCCGACCTGGAGAAGCGCATGAAGGACGCCGCTTCGGATCTCGAGTTCGAGGAAGCAGGCCGCCTCCGTGACGAGATCAGGCGCCTGCAGGCAACAGAACTCGCAATCGCCGACGATCCTTTCGCCCGCCAGGAAGCGGTCGAGGACAAGGCTGCCGCAGCTGCTTCACGCAAGCGCAGCACAGGACAGGACAGCGCCTCGACGCCCGGGCCGGGCCCCTCGTCACGCGCAGGCAAAGCCCGTTCGCGCCCGGCGCGCGGTCGCCGACGCTGAGAATCCCGGCGCCAGTTCGACCCAAAAAAAGAAAAAGGGCGGCGAGGATGTAACCTCACCGCCCTTAGATACCAGCCTCTCGGCTGGAATGAGGCAATTACGGGATCGAGAAGCCCGCGGACAGCACAACGCCGCCCTCGCACAGATTGGTACCCGAGAAACACT
>JBEIFU010000251.1:0-3704 GCA_040382295.1 Alphaproteobacteria bacterium | reverse complement strand
TCGACAGCTCTCTGAATGTCCTCGCAACGCGATGTAACCCAGACGCCGCGACCAGGAAGTTTCTGCGCCACGTCAGGGGTAACCCGCCCATCCGGATCCACAACGAACCGGACCATTCGATCTGGCGTAAGCGTCTCGCCGGTCGCAATGCAGCGACGGAGGGGCCCCTCGGCACCCTCGTCCTCATCTTCACGTTTTCCTCGAGTACGAACGGCCGTTGCCACTAGCCCTCGCTCTCCGACACCGCGGGGGGCGCCTCGACCCAGCCAGCCGACACGCGAGCAGCCATGATGATCGCATTTGCATCCTCTGCGCCCACACCCAGCGTCTCCAGCATGCCCGTGAAGTGCTTGCGCTCGCCCTGGACGGTCTCATTCCACCCGACCAGATCATCTGTTGCGCAGCCAGCGAGATCCTCGAGCGACTTGACACCACCCTCCCCAAGGGCCGCAGCCATGGCAGGTGTGACGCCCTCGACCTGCAGGATCTCGTCCGCAACTCCGAGCTCACGCCGCTTGCGATCGAAAGCCTCGTTCTGTCGTTCAAGATACTCAAGCGCGCGACGCTGCAATTCATTCGCCGTGTCTTCGCCGATACCTTGGATTTCAGCCAATTCCTCCGTAACGACATAGGCCAGATCTTCCACTTGCGAGAAGTTCTCGGAGGCAAGCAGCTGAGCCAGCGTTTCATCCACGTCCAGCGCCGTCATGAACAACTCGGTACGCCGCCTGAATTGTTCTTGGCGCCGCTCCGACTCTTCTGCCTCAGTGAGGATATCGATCTGCCAACCGGTCAGCTGCGACGCAAGACGCACATTCTGCCCGCGCCGGCCGATGGCCAGGGATAGCTGGTCATCCCCAACAACGACCTCGATACGGTGTGCATCATCGTCGAGCACGACCTTCGAGACCTCGGCGGGCGCCAGCGCATTGACAACAAAATTGGCAGGATCCTGCGACCATGGAATGATGTCGATCTTCTCGCCCTGCAGCTCCTGGACCACCGCCTGTACGCGGCTCCCGCGCATGCCGACGCAAGCACCGACCGGATCAATCGAAGAATCCTTCGAAATGACAGCAATCTTCGCGCGCGAGCCCGGATCGCGCGCCACAGAACGAATTTCAACGATGCCGTCGTAGATTTCAGGCACTTCCTGCGCAAACAGCTTTGCCATGAATTGCGTGTGTGTTCGCGACAGGAAGATCTGTGGCCCACGGGCCTCACGTCGGACATCGTAGATATAGGCGCGAATGCGATCCCCGGTCCGGAAGGTCTCGCGGGGCAACAATTCATCGCGACGGACAAAGGCCTCTCCGCGACCCAGGTCCACCACGACGTTGCCATACTCAACGCGCTTTACGGTACCGTGGACGATCTCGCCGACACGATCCTTGTACTCCTCGTATTGCTTCTCGCGCTCGGCGTCGCGCACCTTCTGGAAAATGACCTGCTTTGCAGCTTGTGCAGCAATACGCCCGAAGTCGATGGGCGGCAGCTGCTCGAGGATAACGTCACCGGTCTCGGCCGCGGGATTTCGAATAAGCGCTTCGTCGAGCGTAATTTCGGTGGCTTCGTTCTCAACCTTTTCGACCACGGAACGGGCCCGGTGCAGCCGTGTCTCGCCCGTCTTGGAATCGATCTCGGCTCTGATCTCGTTGTCTTGCCCATAACGTGCCTTGGCAGCCTTCTGGATGGCCTCTTCCATGGCAGAGATAACGATCTGCTTGTCGATGGACTTCTCGCGTGCGACCGCTTCCGCAATCTGCAGCAGCTCAAGCCTGTTTGCACTGACAGCCATATTCTTCACCTTGGTTACGCCGGCTTGCCGGCCTGTTTTCTTCTCTTGAGATCGTCCTCGATCAGCGCATCGGTCAAGACCAGCTTGGCCTCGCTGATAGAGGTGTAGGGAATTGCAATTTCACTCTTCGCCTGCTGAGGAGCGGCCTCGGTCTCGATCAGGACGTCTTCGCCTCGCAGACCGCGCAGGACGCCGCGGATACGCTTTCGCCCATCAAGCGGCGAAAGAAGCTCAAGGCGCGCCTCGTGCCCCACATAGGCCTCGAAGTCACGCCGACGGGTGAGCGGACGGTCAATGCCGGGAGAAGACACCTCGAGCACATATTCCCCCTCGATGGGATCGTCTTGCTCGAAAGCTGCAGAGATCGCCTCACTGAGCCGGGCGCAATGCTCGATTGGCATCGTACCATCGGGCAGCTCTGCCATCACCTGCAGCGTGGGGCGAACCGCGCCGGAAACCCGAACCCGCACGATAGCGTACCCCAGCGACTCCGCGATGGGAACGATCAGGCTCTCAAGGTCTTTGGCGCGTCGAGACATGCGTCCTTCCATGCACCAGACAAAAGCCTTTCGCGCCGGGCTGTCCTTGCGGTCAGCCAGCGAACAAGCTCATCTTGTCCGGAGAATGACGGCTCTTTACAGCAGCGCCGCTGCCAATCCAAGGCAAATCCGCGCTCAGGCCCTGAAAAATCTGAGGTAAACGCAAGGACGGCCCGCAGCCAAAGCCTTCTGTTCATAGCGGGTCGGAACCCAATCGTGCGGGCGATCGCGCCAATCCGCCGCAGATGTGGCCGGCCATGTGAAGCGACGGTCCGCCAGCAAGTGCATGAGCACCCACCGCGCATAATCAGGATGATCCGTCGCAACGCGCAACTCACCGCCATGCAGCAGCGCGCGGGCAACCTCATCGAGCGTACCTGGCTCGATGAAGCGTCGCTTGTGATGACGGAACTTAGGCCAGGGATCGGGGAAGAGCACATAGACGCGCGAAAGGCAGGCGTCGGGGATCCGCTTCAGCACGCCCCGCGCATCGTTCATGTGGGCGCGGACATTGCACAATCCCGCGGCACGCACCTGCGTGAGCAGCTTGGCGACACCATTCTCGAAGGGCTCGCAGCCAATGAACCCGGTCGCGGGATGCAACTTGGCTTGCGCTGCAAGATGCTCTCCCCCGCCGAACCCGACCTCAAGCGCAAAGTCTTGGGCTCCCGGAAACAAAGCCTCAAGATCAAGGGGTCCGTCCGGAAGGCCCTGATCGGCGGCAAGACCGGCAACGAGAGACCGCTGATGGGAACTCAGCGGCCGCCCCTTTCGTCGGCCATGGAGTGTGCTGTGCTGCCTTCCGGTATCTGTCAGGCGAACATGCTCTTGAGCTGGGAAACCAGGTCCGTGCGCTCCCATGAAAACCCGCCATCCGCCTCGGCCGCACGGCCAAAGTGACCATAAGCGGCAGTCCGGGCATAAATCGGACGGTTGAGCTTCAGGTGCTCGCGGATACCTCGTGGCTTCAGACTCACCATCTCCGGCAATGCCTTTTCAAGCTTCGCCTCATCCACGCGCCCGGTCCCATGCAGGTCTACGTAGAACGACATCGGATCAGCGACGCCGATCGCATAGGAGATCTGGATCGTGCAGCGATCGGAAAGCCCCGCCGCCACAACGTTCTTCGCAAGATAGCGAGCAACATACGCCGCAGATCGATCGACCTTCGTGGGGTCCTTGCCAGAGAATGCACCGCCGCCATGCGGCGCTGCCCCGCCATACGTATCCACGATGATCTTGCGGCCCGTAAGGCCGGTGTCGCCATCGGGCCCTCCGATCACGAAGCGACCGGTGGGATTCACGAACAATCCATCATCGGGGCACATCCAGCCCGGCGGCATCGTCCCTTCGATATAAGGCCTGAC
>JBEIFU010000250.1:0-3742 GCA_040382295.1 Alphaproteobacteria bacterium | reverse complement strand
GCCGACCGTCGACAATGACTTCGATACGATCCCCGTCAACATGGCGCGCCGAAACCTCGGCACTTCGATCGCCTTCGACAACCCGCCATGCCGCCGGGCCATGCAGGACGGTCACCGCGCGCTCCTTGCCGCCAAGCTTCAGCCGCAGCACTTCCGTCTGGCGCCGACCACCAAGGCGCCAGCCATCCAGCGCATCCCAGGGCGAGAGCAACGCGCGGCCACGCCCACGCTCCAGCAGCAGATGAACCACCGCAAGCCGCAGCGCATCCTCACCCAGGCCCTCCGGCACGGCGATGAGCTGGTCCTTGTGCCGGTCGATGAAACCAGTGTCGACATGCCCGTCAATCATCGCCGGATGGCGCAGGGTCGAAACCAGGAAGCCGAGATTGGTGCGCACACCGGCAACCTCGGCTGTCTCCAGCGCATCGGCCAGCGTACCCAGCGCGGCCTCGCGCGTACGATTCCACGCGATGACCTTGGCGATCATCGGATCGTAGAACATCGACACCTCGCCGCCCTCGGCGACACCGGCATCGACCCGCACATGCTCACCCGCCTCTGGCAGGCGCAACCGCGCAAGCCGCCCCGTGGACGGCAGGAAGCCCTTCGCCGGATCCTCCGCATAGAGGCGCACTTCCACCGCATGGCCTTCGATGCGAAGCCCCGCCTGATCGACCGGCAAGCGCTCGCCTGCAGCCACGCGCAGCTGCCACTCGACCAGATCGTGTCCCGTGATCATCTCGGTAACAGGATGCTCGACCTGCAGCCGCGTGTTCATTTCCATGAAATAGAAACCGTCATCGACAAGACCCTTCGAGCCGTCGACGATGAATTCGACTGTCCCCGCGCCCCGATAGCCAATCGCCTTGGCGCATGTGACGGCCGCTTCGCCCATCCTGGCCCGCAGGCTCTGAGGCATCCCCGGCGCAGGCGCTTCCTCGACAACCTTCTGGTGGCGCCGCTGCAGCGAACAGTCTCGCTCGAATAGGTAAACGGCATTGCCGTGCCCATCGGCAAAGATCTGGATCTCGATATGACGTGGCGTCGACACATATTTCTCGACCAGCACACGCGCCTCACCGAAAGCCGCCTGCGCCTCGCGTTGCGCCCCCTCAAGCGCCTTTGCAAAATCGGCAGCCGCCTCGACCCGCCGCATACCCTTGCCGCCACCGCCGGCCACCGCCTTGATCAGGACCGGATAGCCGATGCGTGCCGCTTCCCGCGCGAGGTGCTCGGGCGACTGGTCATCCCCGAAATAGCCGGGCACCACGGGCACACCAGCCTTCATCATCAGGGCCTTGGCGGCATCTTTGAGCCCCATCGCCCGGATCGCCGAAGCCGGTGGTCCGACAAACACCACGCCAGCCGCAGCACAGGCATCGGCAAAGCCAGGGTTCTCCGACAGGAAACCATAGCCGGGATGTATCGCCTCTGCCCCGGTGGCGTATGCAGCCGCAAGGATCGCCTCGACGCGCAGGTAGCTTTCGCTTGCCGGCGCAGGCCCGATCCGCACCGACTGGTCCGCCATGGCGACATGCGGGCTGCCAGCATCCGCATCCGAGTAAACCGCAATCGTCCGTATACCGAGGCGTCGCGCGGTGCGCATCACGCGGCAGGCAATCTCGCCCCGGTTGGCGATCAGGAGTGACTTGAACATGGGAGCCCCTATTCGGCCCAGCGCGGTTTGCGCTTCTGCAGGAAGGCCGAGAGACCTTCCTTCGCCTCGTCGCTCGCCCTCCGCTCGGCAATGCGCCGCGAGGTCTCGGCCCTCAGGCCTGCATCGATCGGCCGGCCCTCGACCACGCGGATCAGGTCCTTGGCAGCATCGATGGCGCCCGGCGCGCAGGTGAACACCTGCTGCACGATCCTCTCGGCTTCCTTGGCAAGCCCGTCATTGTCCTCGACCAGCACATGGATCAGCCCCAGCGCCCGCGCCGTCTCGGCGTCGAACCGCTCGGCGGTCAGGAAATAGCGGCTCGCAGCCCGCGCACCGATTGCACGCATCACGTAGGGCGAGATCACAGCCGGAATGATGCCGAGCCTGACCTCCGAAAGGCCAAACGACGCCGAGCGCGTGGCGATCGCGATGTCGCAGGCCGAGACCAGCCCGCACCCGCCCGCCATTGCAGCCCCATGCACCAGCGCGATCGTCACCTGCGGCAGCGTGTGCAGCATGTGCAGCATGCCGGCCATGTCGCCCGCATCCGCACGATTATCGTCGCTGGTATAATCCGCCGCCGCGCGCATCCATGCCAGGTCCGCGCCCGCGGAGAAGCTGGGCCCAGCACCTTCCAGCAGCACGACCCGCACCCCATCCGCGCCCTTCAGCGTTTCGAAGATGTCCTTCAGCCGCGTGATCACGTCCGGATTGAAGGCATTGTGCACCTTCGGACGGTTCAGCGTCACGACGGCAACACCGCCGCGGGTCGTGTTCAGCAGGACGGTATCTTCAATGGCTTCTGTCATCGACAACCCCTCATTTTCGGTGACGGTGCACTTATCTATATAAGTGCACTGTCACCGTAATTGCTTAACGCCCAGCATGCGGGCCTCCCGGCTGCCGCAATGGCTGCGCCGAACCTCCGCAGAACATGCACGCCCGCGCAAGTCCTTGTCCAGACATACCCGAACCTCGCCGATCTCCTTGCGCCGGCAGGTGACGACGACAGACGACGCATCAAGCCTCGGATTTGCCCGCAGGAATTCCCGCCGCACCTCATCCGCACTCGTGATGACCGGACGGAGAGGGTTCACGAAAGCCTCAGGCATGCGCACACCGCCAATCGCCCGCGCCGTCGTCCGGAAATAGGCCTCCTGCGCCAGCCCGGAACACGTCCCGTGCTTCTCCCATTGGTGCTGGACCAGCTTGCGCGAGGGCGAAACCTGGATCGCCGCCTCCATCACCGCCGAACCGACCCGCCGGGGCGCATCCGAGGCGCAATAGGTCGGCCAGCCCTGCACGAACTGAGGCCACAATCCATGAACGACAAACCCGTAGGCCCGCCCGGACCGACATTGCAGGTCATCATCCCGCCCCTGCCCTGCCTCGCTGGCGCAATGCGTCGGCGACCACGACAGCGCGAGGACGTAGAAGTCGAAATCGCCCGACGACGCCGCCCGGCCCTCCTCACGCGCAGCGTTTCGCGCATGAGGCTCTCCCGACGGCCACTGCAGAAAGGCAAAGCCAACCATCAGGATGATGGCAACAAGCGTCTGCATCAAGGCACGAGGGCTGCGCGGCACGACAACCTCACATCCTGAACACGCCGAACCGCGTCTTCGGGATCGGCGCGTTCAGCGTCGCCGACAGCGCCAGCGCCAGCACGCGGCGCGTGTCGCGGGGCGCGATGATCCCGTCATCCCAGAGCCGTGCAGTCGCAAAATACGGATTGCCTTCATCCTCGTAGCGCGCGCGGATCGGCGCCTTGAAAGCCGCCTCGGACTCCGCGCTCCAGCTTTCCCCGCGCGCTTCCATGCCGTCGCGCTTGACCTGCGCCAGCACGCTTGCTGCCTGCTCGCCACCCATCACCGAGATGCGTGAGTTCGGCCACGAGAACATGAAGCGCGGCCCATAGGCCCGCCCGCACATCCCGTAATTGCCCGCCCCATAGGACCCGCCGATGACAAGCGTGATCTTCGGCACCTGCGCACAGGCCACCGCCGTCACCATCTTCGCCCCGTCCTTGGCGATGCCGCCCGTCTCGTATTTCGAGCCGACCATGAAGCCCGAGATATTCTGCAG
>JBEIFU010000249.1:0-3750 GCA_040382295.1 Alphaproteobacteria bacterium | reverse complement strand
TTTTTTTAAGGCAAATTTCTGACATGCGAGCGCTGCAAGTCAGGCATGCGTCGCGCACAGTTGTTGGGGCGTCTTGGTGAACAACATAGTAGGAGCCTGAACAGCAGGACTGACGAACCCGCCGCAGAAAGGGCGGGAGCAGAAGCCAAGGAGACGACGCAAATGAACACCATCACGCTGATGATCGAGATGTCCGCCCTCGCGGCGACCATGTTGATGATGTGGACCTTCGCAGCGCCCGCTCTGCTCATGAACTGAGACCCTGGCCTGTTCAGCAAGCAACCAAGAAGGAACAACGAAAATGACTGCCCTGACATTCATTATCCAGCTCTCAGCTCTTGCAATGACTTCGGTGATTGCTTTCACGATGCTGACGATCGGATAAACCAAGCGGCGTCCCGCCTCGCGGCGGGATGCCCGCTCTCTTTAGGGCCCACTGGCGTTTGATCCGCCATTGGGCCCTTTTCACGCCCGCAGCCTGCGTTTTCGGCTTCCTCGCACGACCTGACTTGACCAGTCGATGTTGCAGCACGTAAGTCGCAACAGCATGACATGACTCCTCAGGACAACAGGACGGTTCCATTGGCAGGATTGCTGGGAAGGATTTCGCGCGAAGCGCGCCTTGTCTCGAACATGGTCAGGCTGCTGCGCCTGATAGGCAAGATAAAGCCGGACTCTCCGCACACGGTTGCGGACATACTGGAGCATTGGGCCGCGACCCGGCCCAACAACACCGCCATCCTGTTCGAGGGACGCAGCTACACCTATCGCGAACTTGAGGAACATTCTCGCCGTTACGCGCACTGGGCGCAGTCGCTCGGCCTGAAGCGCGGCGATGTGGTTGCCCTTTTGATGGAGAACCGCCCCGAATACATTTTCGCCTGGGGTGGGTTGATCAAGCTGGGTGTCGCGGTAGCACTGATCAACACCAACCTGCGCGAACGATCGCTCGCCCACAGCATCGCGATCTCGGGCGCCAACCACGTGGTGCTCGGGGCCGAGCTCGCCGACAACTACGCCTCGGCCCTCGATGACATGTCCGAAAAGCCCACGGTTTGGGCCACCGGCGGCAAGGTGCAGGGTTCAAACGACCTCGACGAAGTCCTGGCACGCCAACCCGTAACGGCGCTGGCCGCCGACATTCGCAAGGGCATGACCGCACGCGACAAGTGCTTCTACATTTACACGTCCGGCACGACGGGCCTCCCCAAGGCCGCCAACATGAGCCATCAGCGCATCCAGACGATGATGCACTCCTTCGCGGTCGCCATGCGTTCGACAGAGCAGGACCGCATGTATGTTGTCCTTCCGCTCTACCACTCGGCTGGAGGTGTCTGTGCCATCGGTTCGACCCTGACCGTGGGTGGCTCTGTTGTTCTCAGGCGCAAGTTCTCGGCGACCCAGTTTTGGGACGATTGCGTGAAGTACAAGGCGACCCAATTCCAGTACATCGGCGAACTCTGCCGCTACCTGCTGAACTCTCCGCCCCATCCCCTCGAGCAGAAGCATGAGCTTCGCGTGGTCATGGGCAACGGCCTGAGGCCCGAAATCTGGCCGGGCTTCCAGAACCGCTTCGCCATCCCCTGGATCATCGAGTTTTACGGCGCCACAGAAGGCAACGTCGCGCTGGTCAACCCTGACGGCAAGGTGGGTGCAATCGGTCGCGTGCCCGACTACATGCGCAACGTGATCAAGACGCGTCTTGTGCGCTTCGATTTCGAGAAGGAAGCGCCGATACGTAATGCCGATGGCTTCTGCACCGAATGCGCCCATGACGAAGTCGGCGAGGCGATCGGCAAGATCGACGACGTGCGCGGCCGCTTCGAGGGATACTCGAAAGGTGCCGACACCGAGAAGAAGATCCTGCGCGACGTGTTCGAGAAGGGCGACGCCTGGTTCCGCACGGGCGACCTCCTGCGCCGTGACGCTGAAGGCTACTTCTATTTCGTCGACCGCATCGGCGACACCTTCCGCTGGAAGGGCGAGAACGTTGCGACGTCAGAAGTGGCCGAGGCCATCTCCGTGTTCCCCGGCGTGAAAGAGGCCAATGTCTTCGGCGTACAGGTGCCGGGCACCGATGGTCGCGCGGGCATGGTGTCGATCGTGGCCAAGGGCGAGCTCGATCTCGCCGCCTTCAAGGCCCATGTCGAGAAGAACCTGCCGGCCTACGCGCGCCCCATTTTTGTGCGCCAGCAGCAGGAGATCGAAGTCACCGGCACCTTCAAGCACCGCAAGGTCGAGCTGGTGAAGGAGGGCTTCGACCCGTCTGCCGTGCCAGATCCGCTGTTCTTCCTCGATCCCGTGGACGGCCAGTATGTCCCGCTGAAGAAGGATCTCTTCGACCGCATCATCGCCGGCGAGATTCGTCTCTGATCGGGTGGAGGCTTCCCCGTGACATATCAAGTCTCGACAGATCCAGCGCGTCTTGATGTCGGGCTGGTTCATCGTTGGCTCTCCGAGGAAAGCCACTGGGCAAGGGGCGTTCCGCGCGCCGTCATCGAGCGCGCACTGGAGAATTCTCTGAACTTCGCCGCCTATGATGATGGTGGGCAGCAGGTTGGCTTTGCGCGCATCGTTACAGACAAGGCAACCTTTGCCTGGCTCGCGGACGTGTTCGTGATCGACGCGCACCGCGGCAAGGGTGTCTCCAGGCTGCTGATGCAGGCCATTGTCGACCACCCCGACCTCCAGGGCCTTCGCCGCTGGCTGCTGGCCACGCGCGACGCCCACGGCCTTTACGAGAAGTTCGGCTTCACCGCACCGCCACCTGGTCGCCTGATGGAACGCCTCGACCCCGACATCTACACAAGAGAAACCTGACCTCTCTCCCTCACGAAGTGAGGGAGTACCCACGCGGCACGCGTGGGGGAGGGAGTTGCGGCGCCTTTACTCCGCCGCAGGCTTCTGGCTCTTGGCCGCCTGCTCCAGGACATGCTTCTGGATCGTCGCCATCGCCGCGCCCATCGCCGCGCCAATGTACCGCTCGGCATTTGCCGTCGCGTCGTTGAAGCTGTCGACCCGGTTGACGTTCGCGTTATTGATCACCGGCTGCACATGGCGCTGCCACAGCTCGTAGGACTTCTTCGTATTCTCGAAATTCGCCCAGTTGTGAGCGAGCTGCAGGAAGGCCCCGAACTCGCCCTGCTTGGCCTGCAGGCGTCGGATTTGGGCAATGGCATCGTCCGGCGTACCGACCACGATGACGCCGTCCTTGATCCCCTGCTCGAGCGGATCGGTTCCCTTGGCCTGCGTGGCGCTGGCCGGGCTGATCTTCTGGAAATAGTCCGCCCACTTGTAATAGCCATAGCGCACGTTCTGCATCGCCTGTTCTTTCGTCTCGGCGATATGGACCGGACCGACAAGGCGCAGCTTCTCTGCATCCATCTTGCGCCCGTGCTCGGCCGCAACTTCGTTCGCGATCTTCCAGTTGATGCCAAGCGCGTCATAGCCGCCCGTCTGCGTTGCCGCCACGCACAGCATGCCGAAGCCGTGCCGCCCCGCAAGCTTGCCGCCCGACGGCGTGACACTCGAGGCCACGCAGATCTCCGGATGTGGCCACGTATAGGGCCTGAGCTGACAGATGGCGTTCGAAAGGTTGAACCATTCGGTCTTCTGTGTCACCCGTTCGCCATTGAAGAGCTTCAGGATCACCTCGACAGCCTCGACCATCCGATCACGCTGCGTCGTCGGATCGATGCCAAGCTGGAACGCATCGGAGGGCAGAAGTCCGGGGCCGACGCCGAACATCAC
>JBEIFU010000248.1:0-3751 GCA_040382295.1 Alphaproteobacteria bacterium | reverse complement strand
CCGCGGCAGCGGCGGCCTGCGGCCGTTGGTCGAGGTGCCGGTCATGGGGCGCATTGCGGCGGGTACGCCCATCGAGGCCCTTCAGAATGTGACAGACAGCCTCCCGGTTGCGCAGGCGCTCATCGCATCGGGCGAGCACTATGCCCTCGAGGTGAGCGGCGACTCCATGATCAACGCGGGAATCCTCAACGGTGACACCGTGGTAAGCCAGCGCACGGATGATGCCCATTCGGGTGACATCGTGGTGGCGCTGGTCGACAATCACGAGGCAACACTCAAGCGCCTGCGCAAGCGCGGCTCGCAGATCGCACTGGAAGCAGCAAACCCGTCATTTGAAACGCGCATCTTCAATACAGATCGAGTGAAAGTTCAGGGGCGCCTCGTCGGTTTATTCCGTCGATACTAGCCTGCCTCCTCAGCGCTGAAACCCAACGGTATCAGGGGCCGCGACCCAAGGTCTGCGGCCCCTTTGCTGTTCCACCGTACTGATGTCAACGCCGCGCGCCGACAAGCGCATGGCAAGGGCACCCGAGACGAGAAGGCGGCGGCGATCAATCAACACGGCGCCGGATGCACAAGGCGCAGCAACTCCCGCAACGATGACAATCTTCGCAAGGCCACACGCATATTTTGCGCGCAAGGGATCAGACACCAGAGCAACATAGGGACCCCTCCAGCCTATGCGGGCAAGGCAAAGGCCCTCGCGGCAATCAAAGACGGACGATTGAGGAGACAGGGCCTGCGACAGGTCGCGCATATCGCCATCCGCACGAAGCCACATCTCGGCGTCGAACCTTGCCCTTCGGGCAGAAGCAAAGCTCAACACCCCATCGCCGGCACGGACAGCCGCGTTCCCAGCGCTCGCCGCCACGAACATCTCGGGCCGAGGGGCCAGGAACGCGATCGCAAGCCCCAGCACCACGGCTATTCCACCCAGCCATCGCCACGGTGCCTGGCAGGCAGCAGACCACACCAGCCCTAGCGAGATGATCAACAGCGCCTCGGCTTGAAAAGCCGGAACGCCGATTGATGCCAGTGGCCATGACGACACCCAGTGCGCAATGTCCAGCATGCCGGTCAGACCAGCATCCATCGCTTGCAGCGGCAGCCATTCAAGCCCGAACGGCATCAAGAGCAAGGCGAGTACACCGGCCGGCATGATGACGAGGCTGACCAATGGCATGACCATGACATTGGCCGCCATGCCGAACAGCGACAGGCGATTGAAGTGATAGGCAGCAAAGGGCGCTGTCGCGAGACCTGCGATGAGGCTTGTCACCGCCGTGCCGACAATCCCTGAAACGAGGCGGCGCAACCAGCCGTCGTCACGCCAGAAGGTGAGCCGCCGCCGGCTCCACCACTCATAGGCGGCAACCAGCATCATCACGGCACAGAACGACATCTGGAAGCTCGGGTCGACCCATGCTTCAGGGACGAGGATGAGGACACAGGTCGCCGCAAGCGCCACGGTTCGCAGACTGATGGCAGTCCGATCAGTCAGCACGGCAAGAAGCGCAATCGCTACAGTCAGAAACGCTCGCTGGGTCGGTATCGACGCGCCACTGAGAAGCAGGTACCCGAAGGAGGCGGTAAGCGCCACCACGGCAGCATGCTTCTTCACGCGCGGGTCACCCGCCAGGGCCGGAACAAGACAGCAAGCATATCGCACCGCTGCGAACACACCGAAGCCCGCGAGCATCATGTGAACGCCCGATATCGAAAGAAGGTGCGACAGGCTGGATGCCTGCATGGCATCATTATCCTCTTGCGCAATACCACTGCGTTCACCGGTCAGGAACGCTGCCGCCACCGGTCCAGCGCGCTCCGAAGTTGCAGCCAGGATGCGGCCAGTCACGCGGTCCCTGAACTGGCGCAGGCGGTCTGCAAGACGTTCGAACCACCCTGGCGGCTGCACCGGCTCGATCCGGTCAAGATCCTGAAGCGTGAAGCCAAGCCCTCTGATGCCGTCGAACCAAAGCTTGCGGCCAAAGTCGAATCCTCCGGGCAGAACAGGCGCTGGCAGTGGCTTCAGGTCAACTCGCCCCTGCACCCAATCGCCGATCGCAACGTGGGACTGAGACCGCGGGATGGAAAGACGCAGTCGGAGCCTGCGCGTGGCATCCCCTTCCCCCACGATGGAATCCAGCAGGATCCGATGCCCACCCTTCCGTCCCACTTCCATCGCGACGACCTTGCCCTGCACGAACACGTCACGTTCCATGGCGGTGACTTGCGGGCTGTCGGCGCGCAGCGTACGCAGCCCCGCAAGGCCGAAACCAAGCGCAACACACGCAAGGACGCCGAGTGCTGGCCTCAGGTGAGACCGAAGGCGCCCGCCAAGCCACCAGGCGATGACCGCCAAGCCCGGCAATGAGACCACAAGCTCAAGGGGCGGCTCGGTCGGCAGGTAGAAATAGAGGCCGATGCCAAGGCCCAGCAGGACGGGGATCCAGAGGGGGCGGTTGGGTCTGTCTTCGATCCAGCATGACCTGAGCCACTCAAGGAACCGAGCCGTCTGGAGCCACAAGGTGCCCCAGAGCCCATCGCGCCGCTTTTGCAAATGCCTCGAGGCTTGGTAGACAGATGCATGGACCATGACTGGAGCCGCTCATGACGGCGGACACCGGCACGGCACCCGCATCGAAAGAAGCCCTCTAAGTCACAATCACCTCTGGCAGAACATGAAAATTGTAACAAGATTTGCACCATCGCCGACGGGCTTCCTTCACATTGGTGGCGCGCGTACAGCGTTGTTCAACTGGCTCTATTCAAGGCGCCATCAAGGCGTGTTCCGTCTGCGCATCGAAGACACGGATCGACAGCGCTCGACCAACGAAGCCATCGACGCCATCCTCGATGGCCTGAAGTGGTTGGGCCTGACCTGGGACGATGAGGTCGTCTACCAGTTTGCACGCGCACAACGTCATGCCGAGGTCGCGCGGGATCTGCTGGACCGCGGCCTTGCCTATCATTGCTATGCGACGTCGGCAGAACTGGAGGACATGCGCGAAAAGCAACGGGCGGCCAACCTGCCGATCCGTTATGACGGCCGCTGGCGGGACGCACCCGCGTCGGCCAAGCGACCTGATCTTCCCCCTGTCGTGCGCATCAAGGCGCCGCGGACGGGTGAGACCATCATTCCCGACAAGGTGCAGGGTGATGTCCGCTTTGCCAATGACGTGCTCGACGATTTCGTGCTTCTGCGCTCCGACGGCACGCCGACATACATGCTGTCGGTCGTCGTCGATGACCATGACATGGGCGTCACGCACATTATCCGCGGCGATGATCACCTCACAAACGCGGCGCGTCAGCGCCAGATCATCGACGCCATGGGATGGAATGTTCCCATCTATGCCCACCTGCCCTTGCTGCATGGCGAGGATGGCCAGAAGCTGTCCAAACGACACGGCGCACTGGGCATCCACGAGTATCAGCATCTGGGATACCTGCCGGAGGCAATGCGTAACTACCTGCTACGCCTTGGCTGGAGCCATGGCGACGACGAGATCATTCCCACGGCTCAGGCCGTGGAGTGGTTCAATCTCGAAAGCATCGGGCGCAGCCCTTCGCGCGTGGATTTCAAGAAACTCGAGAACCTCAACGGACACTACATGCGGACCGCGCGGGATACCGACCTGGCAGAAGGCGTCAGTGCGATGCTTGCACGACAGGGCACGACACTCTCCACCCCACAGCGGAGCAAGCTAGTAGAGGCGATGCCCGGCCTGAAGGAGCGCGCCAAGACCCT
>JBEIFU010000247.1:0-3776 GCA_040382295.1 Alphaproteobacteria bacterium | reverse complement strand
GAAGCCCAGCCGCTGGACCTTATCGAACTTGGATGTCGCCACCACGTCGAATGTGATGGGCTTCGTCACGCCCTTGACCGTGAGGTTGCCCGTGAGCTTGCCCGTGGTCGCGCTTGTCTTGACGGCCTTCGTCGACTTGAACGTGATCGTCGGGAATTTCGTGGCATCGAAGAAATCGGCATTCTTCAGGTGATCATCGAACTTTGGCACGCCCGTCCAAAGCCCCGAAACGTCCAGCGTGACATCGACGCTGCTCTTCACCGGGTCGGCGAAGTTCAGGTCGATCGTTCCATCATACTTTGTGAAAAATCCCGACAGCGTGACGCCCGCCGTGTGGATCCAGTCAAAGCGGATTTGCGTGTGCGTGGGATCGAACTTGTAGGGATCCGCCGTCGCAACAGGGGAAAAGGCAAGAAGGGCAGCAGCAGCAAGTGTGGCGATGCGCATCACAGGGGGTCTCCTATACTTTTGAAGCTCAAGGTTCGTGTTCAGCAAGGCAAAGAGGGATAGAGGCGAGGCAGCAGCATATCTACTGCGACCACCATCCATCCAGCTTGAGTGCCTGACGCGCTGTCTCATTCATGTGGCACGCCATGGTGGCTGGCCCTCCGCCGGTGCCGCCCTGCCACTTCGCCTGCTCGTGAAGGCAGGTGGCATCGCGGTACGAGATCCAGGCCCGCTGCATCTTCTGCAGGCTCTCTTCAAGCTTGGTGCTGCTGGCGCCGATCCGCTTCATCTCGGCATCTTCGGCTTTCGCCGCAGCCCTGCGCTTGGCGTAAGCCGCATTGAGCCTCGCGTCCCAGAAATCGAGTTCGGCCTTGAGGCAGTCCATCATGCCAACAGTCGTGTCCCCGCCGGGCCTGTTCATGCAGGCTTGCGCTGACTGACCGACGCAGTCCAGCACCGAATGCCCGGACTGGCTCTTCGACGCAGTTGTGGCCTTCACCACGCAGGCCTCGGTTGCCTTCGGGCTGAAGGCCGGCTTTGCTTGCACGGAGGTGCACAGCCCCACCGCGAGGCCAACGGCACCAACCAAGACCGACAAATGGCCTGCCCAGCCAGGTGAGAGAACTCGAAATGTCATGAAAGCGCTTCCTTATCCAATGGATCGGCGCGCATGGTGCAACAGATCCTGCAGCCTGTCATCCGGGAACGTGGTTCGGGCAGGCCCGACGAAGCGCTCAATCCTCAAGGCAGGAGGCGAGGATGGCGTTCTTTGCTTTCAGGATCGGAATATCCCTGAGGATCGGGTAGCAAAGGCCTGTATCCTTGGAGTGATAGAAGCTGCTTGTCCGTGTCAGCGGAAGATCCGTCCCGGGAACCGAGAAGGTGGTGTGGTCGACACGGCTCCCTGCCGTTTCAGGGGTTTGGCGCGCCGGTGGCTCGATCACGAAGCAGGCCGTTGGATTGAGCCTGTTGCTGACGTGACTGATGGGTGTTCGGCTCACGACCCTGCCGCCAAGCCTTTCGGCGGTGCCCGCCAGATCCCGGATATAGCCAAGGCGCTCCATGCGCTGTTTGCCCTCTGCAGAGGCAATTTCGTAACAGGGCTCGAACAGGACAAGTTTCACCCGCGTGACGCGAAACAGCTCGGACAGCAGGGGATGCAGATTGCTTCCATTGGGCTCCAGCGCGTGGCTGGAGACCGTGACGTCGACAGACTTGTCGCACAACGGTATCGCATTGATGTCTGCAACAAATGGGGTGAGGCGCCCCAAATCCTCTTGCAGAACCTCCTGCGCAAAGCCGAGCCCCTTGTGGATCCGCGACCAGCTCAGGTCGAATGCCAGCAGGTGAAGGGGCTTGTTGTGCAGCAGGCGCGACACGAGGCTGAAGGTCGTGAGCTCGCCTGTCCCCACATCCAGAAGTGAGCAGGCCGGCGAGAGATGCTGGTCGAGCAGCATCGCAAGCTCGCAGGCATAAAGCCTGAGGGCCTCCATGTTGTGCCGCGCATGATCGACATAGGTCCCAGCCTGCAGATCGTAAGCCGTCTCGATGATGTCCGGCGTGTTGAAAGACAAACCCCTCTGGTGCCGCAGCACCTCCGTGACATTCTTCCCGTCCTGATACGCCTGTCGCGCCGCCAGGATGTCGAAATGCGTGAGGGAGGCAGCGAGGCCGCTGCTGTCCACTTCAGCTGAGGGAGTTGCTGGGCTCATGTTTCGTTGTCGCCGCGTTCTGTGCCTGAGGTGGTGCCAGATGAACTTTACGGCGACGTTAACTGGCCGCTGGCTGGATAGGGCGGGAGATCGCGTTGCGCAAAATATCACGCCAATGGGCAGATCCTCGAGAGGTCTCCTGGGAACAGGACAGCGAACCCGCGCATCGTGGCATCAATTGCGATCCCGCGGCCCATGGTGCATTCTGGCGTCCCTGAGCGGAGCATTCTCCCATGAAATTGTCCCGAACGTCATTTCTCACGGGCATGGCTGCCATCGCAGCCGCTGGTATCACGACCCCGGCACGCGCACAGTTCCCGATCCCGACACCTGGTGACCTCGTCCGCGGGGCCACTGAAAGGGCCAAGCGCGAAGCCCAGCGCGCTGCCGAAGAGACCATTGCCAAGACACTGTTTCCTCTTGAACGCGAGAACCGAACGGTTCTGCGTCAGGCACCGCGCAAGGACGGACTGGAGTTCAAGCGATACCAGCCGATGAAGACATTGCGGCGGACGCCGTCGGGGGGCTTCATTCTGAAGCCGGGCGCGTGGGAGTTTGAAGCCCAGAGCTTTTGCATCCTTGCCGGCACGCACGAGCGCACGGGCGGCGCGGGATATCGGGCCGCGACCCTGTGTCCGGCAAAATGGCCCCAGCCGTGCAGGCCATCCTTCGTGGCGCCTATCGCCGGCCTGACATCAGGCAGCCGGACATCCAGAGGCTGCTCTGGTCCATCCTGACGGGACTGACATATCGCGAATTGCCGCCGGCGCAGCAGGCCATCGCCCGAGCGCTCATGACAACCGAAGAGATCAGCGCGATGGACGGTGCTGCGGTTGACATTCCTGCAAGCTTGCCACCGGCCGCGCTGTCGCGCTTGCCACCCGCAGTGCGTGATCTGATCCAGGCCCGGGAGCGCTTGCGTGCGATCGCAGCGCGTCCTTCCAGCAGCTACGGTGAGCTGGAGCGGGTCGCAGTACTGCGTGGCGTGCCTCCCAGGACAGGCCAGGAGACGCCGGCCAACCGCTGGTCCTGGCACCCCGACGGCTATCTCATCCGCTATTTCTCAGAGTCCTTCACCCGGACGAAAATCCAGATCGTGATGGGACAGCCGCTGCAATTGGCGCGCGACGACAAGGGTCGCGTGGTGCGCTGGTCGTTCGCAAGCGGGCGGCGGATCGAGTTTTCCTACAGGGACGATCTGGGTCCGTTACGCCACCGGAAATATCCCGAGGTTGTGATGCACTTCTTTGAACGCGTCGCCTTCTATTCAGGAGAAGCCGGGCCCCGGGGCGTCAAGGAATTCCGAAACAAGGGCTTCGTCTTTTTCGCAAGCCGGGGTTCGAGGCGCAGCGGCAGCCTGTTCGAAACGAGATATGCCCAACAAGCTGGAATTGCATCGGATGCGCCGCCGCTGGGTTATCGGCTTCTGGCGCGAGCCGACGATCCCGACCCGGCAGACGAGGTTACCGATGGCGTGCGCGACGATATCCGCGAGCGGCTGGAAAGAGATCTTGTCGAATACACCGACACCAGGCTGGACGATGCGTTTCTGGAGGCGCGGGACCGACAGCAAGCCTTGGACAGGCTGGTTGAGCCCGGGGGACTGAGCGATCTGGG
>JBEIFU010000246.1:0-3777 GCA_040382295.1 Alphaproteobacteria bacterium | reverse complement strand
CGATCCGGGTGACTTCTTGGCGGACCGAGATCCGTCGGCGCATGAATGACAGCGACACCGAAGCCAATACCAAGGCCGTCGACAGTCTCCTGAATTACGAGACCGTCAAATATTTCAATAACGAGGCGCACGAGGCGAGCCGCTACGACCATGCGATGGCGCAGTTCGCGGATGCCTCGGAAAAGTCGCAGATGTCATTGTCGTTCCTGAATGCTGGCCAGGCGGCGATCATCACGGTCGGCCTGGTCGGTGTCATGTGCCTGGCGGCCTATCATATCTCGACCGGCCAGATGACGATTGGCGGACTGGTGGTTGTCAACGGCTTCCTGACCCAGCTCTATGTGCCCCTGAACCTGCTTGGTACCGTCTACAGGGAGATCAACCAGGCCCTCATCGACATGGAGAAGATGTTCGACGTGCTGAGCGTCGCGCCAGAGGTCCGGGACAGGCCCGGCGCTCCAGACCTGGAGGTGCGCGGTGGAGAGGTCCGCTTCGAGAATGTCGTGTTCTCCTATGAGCCGGAACGAACCATCCTGAAGGGGGTCAGCTTCACCGTTCCTGCGGGCAAAACGGTTGCCATTGTCGGGCCATCTGGGGCGGGCAAGTCGACGATTTCGCGCATTCTGTATCGGTTCTACGAGATCAGTTCCGGACGCGTGACCATTGATGGACAGGACATCCGCGATGTGCGCCAGGACTCCGTGAGGGCTGTGATCGGTATCGTTCCGCAGGACACGGTGCTGTTCAACGATACCATTCGCTACAACATCCGTTACGGACGCATGTCGGCAAGCGAGGCGGAGATCGAAGAGGCTGCTCGCCTGGCCCAGATCGAGCCTTTCATTCGGCGATTGCCGGACGGGTTCAAGGCCATGGTGGGCGAGCGTGGTCTGAAACTTTCGGGCGGAGAGAAGCAGCGCGTCGCGATTGCACGCACGCTGCTCAAGAACCCGCCGATTCTGCTGCTGGACGAAGCGACCTCTGCCCTCGACACACATACGGAGCGCGAGATCCAGTCGGCGCTGCGCGAGGTGTCTCGGAATCGGACGACGCTTGTCATCGCACATCGCCTGTCGACTGTCATTGATGCGGACCAGATCCTGGTGCTTGACCAAGGGCGCATCGTTGAGCGGGGTCGGCATGACGAATTGCTGGCCCTCAACGGTGCCTATGCCTCGATGTGGAACCGGCAGCGAGAGGCGGCGGAAGCGCGGGCACGGCTCAGCGAGGCCGAGGCGGATCCAGCGGTCAATCCCGAGATTGCGCGGGCACAGCCCATGGGCGTTGCCGGCACGTAGGCAGACGTTTGCGGCCCGTCAATTCCCTGCCTTGCGTGATCGAGAGAGCGTTGAGAGAAGTTCCTCGATCTTCCTGCGTTGTGTTTTCGGGTCTCCTGAACTGATTGCGTGCTCGACGCAGTGCGAGAGGTGGTCTTTCAGGATCTCGGCCTCGACCTTGCGCGCGGCCGCCATCACCGCCTGCAGCTGGTCGATGATCTCGATACAATAGCGGTCTTCCTCAACCATGCGGATGAGGCCGCGGACCTGTCCTTCAATGCGCTTGAGCCGCCTGGCGCAGATGTTTTTTGCGTCTGTTTGCATGCTTGCAGTATACCCCCCTGGGGTATAGGTTGCAACCTGCAGGATTGGTTTACCCTACGGCGTTCCCTCCATGTCACAAAAGCATAATTCCAGCGCGCCGAATGATTCCGCAAAGACTGCGCGGGATCCGGTCTGCAACATGATGGTGGATCCCGTGCGTACGCCTCACCTGACGCGCCATGAAGGTCAGGTTTTCCATTTCTGCGCCGCGAAGTGTCGCGAAAAGTTTGAGGCTGATCCTCTGAAGTATCTCCAGCCTGCTCTTGTTGTACCCGAGCGGCGGGACCTGATTTATACCTGCCCCATGGACCCTGAAGTTCGGCAGACGGGGCCGGGTTCATGCCCCAAGTGCGGCATGGCGCTGGAACCCGAGGATCCGATGGCGGCGTTAAGTGGTCCAGACCACGAGCTTTCGTCGATGTGGCGCCGTTTCCTCGTCGCGGCGGTTCTGACACTGCCTATCCTGGTGCTGGCCATGGGCAGTGCTGACATGGGATGGGTGGAGCTGCACACACTCGACATGCGTATTTCGCAATGGTTGCAGCTTCTGCTTTGCCTGCCGGTACTAGTCTGGTGTGGCGGTCCCTTCTTCGTGCGCGGATGGCAGTCCGTGGTCAGTCGAAGCCTGAACATGTTTACACTGATTGCCATGGGCACGGGAGCTGCTTTCGGTTTCAGTCTGATCGCGACGATCTTTCCCTCGATTTTTCCTGCTGAATTGCAGTCGCATCACGGGGCGGTCGAAGTCTACTACGAGTCTGCAGCGGTTATCGTGACGCTGGTGCTGCTCGGCCAAGTGCTCGAGCTTCATGCGCGGCGGCAGACAGCGGGTGCGATCCGCGCCCTCATGAGCCTTGTTCCAGAGGTGGCGCAGCGCCTTTTACCTGATGGTCAGGCTGAGACGGTCAGCATCGGGGTTCTGAAACGTGGTGACAGGGTGAGGCTTCGTCCTGGCGATCGCATTCCCGTCGATGGTGTCGTGATTGAGGGTGAGGGCAGCGTTGATGAGGCCATGCTGACAGGCGAGCCGATGCCGGTCCAAAAGGGTGCGGGAGATTCGGTCATCGCCGGAACGATCAATCAGGCCGGAAGTTTCGTCATGACGGCGCAAGCTGTCGGTGCAGCGACTGTCCTCTCGCGCGTCGTGCATCTGGTGGCTCAGGCCCAGCGCAGCCGGGCCCCGGTCCAGAAGCTTGCCGATCGTGTGTCTGCGTGGTTTGTGCCGGCTGTCGGCGTTGTCTCGCTGGTTGCGTTCGCTGGCTGGATGTTGTTCGGTCCCGCTCCCCAATTGTCGTTTGCCATTGTTGCGGCGGTGTCGGTGCTTGTCATTGCGTGCCCTTGCGCGCTGGGGCTTGCGACGCCGATGTCGATCATGGTCGGCGTTGGGCGCGGTGCTCAGGCAGGGGTTCTGGTCCGGCAGGCCGAAAGCTTCGAGCGCCTGGAAAAGGTGACGACACTGGTTGTCGACAAGACGGGGACCCTAACCGAGGGCCGGCCGAGTGTTACGCACGTGGAAGCGTGGGCGGGGCTTTCCATAAACGAACTCGTGGCGTTGGTGGCAGCCCTCGAGCAGGGAAGTGCCCATCCGCTGGCTGCAGCCCTCGTGCGTGAGGCCCGTATCCGCGGGCTTGAGGTGCGGAGCGTGACCGCGTTCACGTCGCATGCCGGTGCCGGGGTCACCGGCCAGGTCGAGGGGCGTCGGGTTGGTGCCGGGAGCCTGAAACTCGTCGAGGAACGATTGGCCATCGATCCGTCATTGCGGGCGCGTGTGTCTGACCTGGAGGGACGCGGCCAGTCCACAGTTTATGTCGTCGTGGATGATGTGCTTGCTGGTGCGATCTGCCTTAGCGATCCCGTCAAGACAACAGCCCGTCCTGCGCTTGATGCCCTGCGGTCTCGAGGGATGCGGATTGTGATGATGACTGGCGATCATGAATCGGCAGGCCTAGCAGTTGGCGATGCAGTTGGGATATCGGACGTGCGTGCTGGTCTTTCACCGCAAGGAAAGCTGGCACAGATCAAGGCGCTGCAGGCACGCGGCGAGATTGTCGCAATGGCTGGCGATGGGATCAATGACGCACCGGCACTGGCTGCCGCCGATATCGGCATAGCCATGGGGTCTGGCACCGATGTTGCCATGGAGAGTGCCGGGCTCACCTTGGTAAAGGGTGACTTG